>JAHFOZ010000059.1 GCA_023261405.1 Planctomycetota bacterium | reverse complement strand
TGAGCCCGTGCTTCTTCTCCAGCGGGGCCGTGAGGACCGTGCGCTCCCAGACCACCCGGCCGTCCTTCCGGTCCAGGCAGAGCAGCTTCCGCTCCGCCTTCGCCTCGAGGCAGACCGTGAGGAAGATCCGGTCCCCCCACACGACAGGCGACGAGTGCCCCGTCCCCTCGAGGGGCACCTTCCACACTACGTTCTCCGTGGCGCTCCAGCGGACGGGGAACCCGCTCTCGGTGGTCGTGCCGTCGCTCCTCGGCCCGCGCCACCCCGGCCACTCTTGAGCCCAGGCCGGGGCGGCGAGCGCCGCGAGCGCCACAGCCAGACTCACCAGGCGTCCCTTCATGCTGCGATCCTCCTTGTGAAATACGTCGGCTCTCGAAAGAAGGTGCATCGGATTCTTGTGACGGGGGCCCCCTTCACGCTATCCTCTTCTGTCATGAAACGTCTGCGGGCGGGCCTCCTGCTGCTCCTGTTCCTGGCGCTCGCGGCCCCCGCATCCGCCTACATCGAGGCGCTCACGACCCTCAAGGGCCTCGTGCAGGAGTCGGACGTCATCGCCCGCGGCGCGGTGGACGCCGTGAGCCTCGAGAAGAAGGTCCTCATCCTCCGCGTCGGCAAGACGATCAAGGGGAAGACCGTCTACGAGCGCATCCGGATCGACATGGGCGCGGGCGACGCCTGGCACCCCGACGCGGCGCTGCGCCATGCAACGATGGGCAGCCCGGTCGCGATCTTCTACAAGAAAGCCGACAACTCCGACCTCGCCGCCATCTCCCTCATCTACCTCAACCGGTTCTTCCTCACCGTGCAGGGGGGCGACCCGGTGTGGCGGTTCTCGAAGATCGAACTCGGGATGAACCGGGTCTATCTGGGGACGCCCGAGGAACTCTGCGCCCTGACGGGCAAGGTGGTCTCCGGCCGCACCAAGCCCCCCGCACCCGACGCGCGACTCAAGCCCTATACGAAGAACATCCTGGGCGCCCTCCCTCCCCCGCCCAAGGAGGGCGAACCGTGGGCCGCGTTCGACGCCTCGAAGGCCTTCCAGCCCCAGGACGCCGGACCTCCCGACCCGGAAGGCTTCCTTCAGTTCTGGCTCGTGGCCGGGCCGCTCAAACCCGACACGGAGTTTCCCAAGGGGGCCCCCAAGGAGGGGGACGCGGTTTCGGGCGAGACCAAGTGGCAGGCCACCCAGGCCTCGGCCTTCTCCCTCGAACTGGCCGCCCCCGCCTCCGACTCGCGATTCCTCGGCGTGAGCTACCTCGTCTGCGATCAGGACACTCCCGACCTCCGGCTCGCGGTCGGCTCGGACGAGCCATCGACCTGGTGGCTCAACGGGGAGGAAGTCGCGCGGATTCCGGAGTCAGTCGCCCTCGGCAAGGACCAGGCTTCCTCGAAGACGCTTGTCCTCAAGAAGGGCCGCAACCTGCTCCTCATGTCCCTGACCAGCAAGCGCGGCCCCGGAGCGGCCGCATGCGCCCGCTTCCTGGACAAGGAGGGCGGCCCCTTCCGGGGCTTCACGAACGACACCTTTCCTCGATGAAACAGAATGGCGGCTCGTGTCACACATTACCTGGTGGTGAGTCAGCTTTGATTCCCCGGGCTGCTCCGCTCGCGGGCAACCCAGGGAATCGAGCGTGTCGAACCACGGGTGCGGAGCCGCAGAAGTTCGGGACCCGGTCTGCCCTGGGGAGGCAACGGGTCACGAACTTGCGAGTCGAAGGACTTATTCGGCGACTGACACGACACGGAGGAGCCCCCTTCAGCTATAGTTAGTCCAGTAAAGGGGAGATGAAGAGCGTGCAAATGATCATTGGCCTTCACGCCATGGCCCTCGCGGGCCTCGTCCTGGGTGCGTTCCAGGGCGACCCGCTCGGGTCCGCCTGCGACCAGGCCGCCTCGCACCTGTCGGCTTCCAAGTTCAAGGAAGCGCTCACCCTGCTGGAATCGGCCCTCAAGGACCCCGCCTTCGCCAAGAGCCCCAACCGCGACCGCGCATGCTACTACGCGGGCTGCGCGGCGTTCGCGCTTGAGCAGGACCTCCAGGCCGGCCGCGCGCTGAGCCGCCTGGCCCCCTTCGAGAACCCGGCCTTCGGCGCCCATGCGCGCTACCTGCTCGGACGCCTGCACCACCGCGCCGGCGAGGCCACCGAGGCCTCCGCGCACTACGACGCCGTGCCCCCGCTCTACGAGAAGCACGCGGCCGCCACGAAACGTCCCGGGCCCCCGCCCGACTTCGTGACCGAGGCGGTCTTCCACTCGGGCGTCCTCTGCTACGAGCAGAAGAACTTCGCCGATGCCCTCGCGAAATTCACCCTCTTTCTCCAGAAGGACAAGCGCATCGACTGGATCGCGGAGGCACGGCTGCGCTCGGGGATGTGCCAGGTCCGCGTGGGACAGAACGCCGAGGCGCTCAAGACCCTCCAGCTCGTGCAGGACCATGCAAAGCTCGCGCGCGCCGCACGGTGGTGGATGGCGAAGGCGGTCCTCGCCACCGCCGGATCCAAGCCCGCGGACGGGGCCGAACACCTGAAGAAGGCCGCCGCCGCCCCCGAAGTGGAGAACGGCCCCGCCACGGGCCAGATCCAGCTCGCCCTGGGCGACGCCCTCGAGCGGGCCGGAGATTCAGCCGGGGCCGTGGGCGTCTACAAGCCGCTGGCCGCCTCCGGCCCCCAGGCCGAGGAGGCCCTCGCCCGCCTCTCCGGGGCGCACTCCGCGGCGAAGCAGTACCGCGAGGCCGAGGAGGCCTCCGTCCGCTTCGAGAAGCAGTATCCGTCGAGCCCCTTCCTTGGCGGCGTGCTCCTGAGCCGTGCCGACGCGGCCTTCGCCGAGGCCCAGGCCAAGGGCCAGGACGCCGCCCTCTTCGCCGAGGCGGTCAAGCGGTACGAGCGGGTCGTGGGCAGCGGCACGGGAGCGGCGGTGAACTCCGCGCGATACCGCATGGCCCTGGCCCAGTACCGGGGCGGCAAGTTTCCCCAGGCCCTGGCCAACCTCCGCGCGATCCTTGAGGCCGACCGCACGGGCGAGCTGGCCGGCGCCTTCGCCCTGCATGCGGAGTGCATCCTCCGCACGGTGCCGCCCGCCGAGGACGCGGCGGACGCCCTCTCGGCCGCCCAGCTCCTGAAGGACCTGCAGGAGGCCGCGGCCCAGTTCCAGAAGGCTCTTCCGAACGCCGGGGACAAGCTCCCCGAGATGACGATGAAGCTGGGCGCCACGCTCAAGCAGATTGCCACGCTCCTCTCGGACCCGGCGGAACGCGTCCAGGCGGCGACCCAGGCGCGCGAGCTCTACGAGGCCTTCCGCGCCCAGCACGCGGCCCACCCGCTCAAGCCCGTGGCGGAGTACGAGCGCGCCAACTGCTACGTCCTCGCGGGCGACCCGGCCAGCGCCATCCAGAAGCTGGAGCGCTTCCGCGCCGAGCCCTACCTCAGCGCTCCCGTGGCGCCGCTGGCGCTCCTCCGGCAGGGCCAGCTCTACCTCCACCCGCTCAACCAGCCTGCCCAGGCCGTCGTGATCCTCGCCGAGTGCCGCACGAAGTACGAGGCGGCGCTCCTGAAGGACCCCGCGCGCGCCTCGTGGGTCCCGCTCATCCGCTACTACCATGCGGCCTCGCTCAAGGCGGCCAATCAGGCCGCCCAGGCCGTCCCCATCCTGGAGAGCATCCTGAAGGACCATGGGACCGGCGAATGGGCCGAACCCGCCCGCGCCCTGCTGAAGGAGGTCAAGCCATGACCCGCACCCGCACGCTGTCCATCGCCGCCCTTGGGGCGCTGATCCTCCTCTGCTCGGGGCCTCCCGCCACGGCCTACATCGAGGCCTCGATGTCCCTCGGGGCCGTGGTCGCCCAGTCCTCCAACATCCTCGTCATGCAGGTCGACAAGGTGGACAAGGAGAACAACCGCATCCTCTACAAGAAGATCCGGGACGTGAAGGGGCAGCACCCCGGCGAGGTGCTCCGGCACAACATCGCCAAGGCGGGATTCCACCCCCGCGAGTGGCAGAACATCATGGCCTGGGCCGAGCCCGGGAAGCTCGCCGTCTTCTTTTACCAGGGCGGCGCCAGCGAGACCTGCCTCGATATGTACTGGTACCAGGCCTACGGGGGAGGCGCCGACTGGGGCATGAGCCACGGCGAGCCCTTCCTCCTGCGCAGCTACGCCGGCCGCCCCGAGAAACTCGTCATGGCCGTCGAGGAGATTCTGGCCAACCGCGAGGTCATCGTCCCGGCCATGGTGGACGGCGACAAGAACGCCCTGCACCTCCGCACGGCCAAGGTCCAGCGCCTCCGCGCCAGCCTCAAGCTCGCCGATTACAACGCCGCGCGCGATTTCCTGGGCTGGGGCAGCGAGGATTTCCGCCGCATCTCCCACATGCCCGGCTTCAGCCACCTCGCCGCGCTCGCCCGGGTGGACCCCGACGCCCGAGGCATCGCCCCGGCCGACTTCGACGGCGACGGCGACACGGACCTCTGCCTCTTCGGCGAGCAGAAGGTCGTGCTCGTCCAGCCCGACGGCGGCGCGCTCAACGAGGTCGCCCTCCCCTGCTCGGGCGGCGCCCGGTCCGCCTCGTGGGCCGACTACAACGCCGACGGAAAAATGGACCTCCTCCTCGGCGCCCCGAACGGGCCGAAACT
This sequence comes from Planctomycetota bacterium, assembly GCA_023261405.1. Lineage (GTDB taxonomy): Bacteria > Planctomycetota > MHYJ01 > MHYJ01 > JACPRB01 > JACQFK01. The sequence goes on along the minus strand of JAHFOZ010000059.1, from coordinate 11,142 downwards.
CCTGACGAACCTCGGAACTTCCTTCCGCGATGACAGCGCGCTCCTGCCGAAGGAGCCCTACTACAACGTCACCGCCGCCGCGTGGTTCGACTATGATGCGGACGGAAGGCCCGACATCCTCGTGGCCAACGGTTTCCTCGGCCTGCGCCTCTACCGCAATCCCGCAAAGGCCGCCGCGGCCGCAGCCAAGGCCCCCGTCTTCGGACCGTGGCAGTTCATCGGCGGCTTCGACAACACGGGCGGCCAGGGCTTCGAGAAGGTCTATCCCCCCGAGACCGAGATCGACCTCAAGAAGAAGTATCCCGCCAAGGGCGGCCAGCAGGCGGAATGGAAGCAGCCCAATTTCCCCGACGGGCAGGTCCACAGCTTCCTGCCCTCGCTCCCGGGCCCCTTCCAGAACGAATCCGTCGCCTATCTCTACCGCGAGATGGAGTCCGCCGCGGCCTGCGAGATCCCCGCCTCCTTCGGGAGCGACGACACCCTCACGGTCTGGTTCAACGGCAAGAAGATCATCGCCCAGAACGAGGGCCGCGGCGCGGCGCCCGACCAGGCCCTCGCGAAGCTCGCGGTGCAGCCCGGGAAAAACAAGCTCCTCCTGAAGATCTGCCAGGGCGGGGGAGAGTTCGGCTTCTACTTCGCCGCCAAGGCGCCCGAGCAGGCGACCAGCCCCGCGTTCGAGGACGTGACGGACAAGGCGGGGCTCGGCCCCGACGGCCGCGCCGGAATGTTCAAGGGGGACCACCTCCTGGTGGCCGACCTGAACGGCGACAATCGCCAGGACGTCTTCTTCACCGCGGCGGACGGGATCTTCCTCCGAAACACGCCGGGAGGTCTCACCGAGGACCGCGGCTTGCTCAAGATCAAGACCGGCGGCGTCACGCCGGCGATCGCCGATTTCGACGGCGACGGCGACCTGGACATCTATGTGCCGCAGCCCACCGGGGGCCGTCTCTTCCGCAATGACGGGAACTGGAAATTCACCGACGTCACGGCCGAGTCCGGCGACCTGGCGAAGTTCGCCGGGCACGGCACCGCGGCGGCATGGGCGGACCTTTTCAAGAAGGGAAAGACCGACCTCCTCGTCGCCTGCCTCGGCGGAACCAACCGCTACTTCAGGAACCTGGGCGGCGGGAAGTTCCAGGACGCGAGCGCGGCGATCGGCCTCGACAAGAAGGTGCTCAACTCGCGCATGGTGGCCGTCGGCGACGTGAACAAGGACGGCATCCTGGACGTCGTGTTCAACAACGAGGGGCAGGATCCCTTCATCCTCCTGGGAGACCCCACGCGATGATATCGTCTCTGGTTCTCTCCCTCCTGGCCGCGTGCGTCCCCGCCGCGCAGGACGCGGACTGGACTGGCCATCGGGGCGGCCCCGCGAGGACCGGGAACGTCGACGGCAAGGCCGGGCCCGCGCAGCCCAGGGTGCTCTGGGTCTACCGGTCGAAAGAGCAGTTCCTCGCGCCGCCGGCTGCGGGTTCGGATCGGCTCTACATGGTCGTCATGGGGGCGTTCAACACGGGCGCCCTCCGCGTGTTCGATGCGGGCCAGGGAAAAGTGCCGCTCTGGAGCAAGGGGGCCCCGATTGTCCGGCTCCCCACGGTGGGCACGCCCGCGATCGCCGGCGGGATGCTCGTCTTCGGCGAGGGCATGCACCAGACGGACGGCTCGTCGCTCCACTGCCTGCGCGCCTCGGACGGCCGCTCGCTCTGGCGGCTCGACGTCCCCGGTGACCTGGTCCACATCGAGGCCGCGCCGACCATCGTCGGCGGACGCGTCGTTGTGGGAGGCGGCGGCGCGGGCGTCCTCTCGGTGGAGATGGCGAAGGTGACCCTCGACGGAAAGGATCTGACGCTGGCCGAGGGCGAGGCGGCGATCGAGAAGAAGTGGAAAGCGCTTTCAGACGCCTACGAGATCGAGAAGAAGAAGGACGCCGACTTTGCCATCCCGCCCAATGAGGCAAACCTGCCCCGGCCGGCGCCGAAGATCGCCTGGCAGAAGGGCCAGGGCGCCTGGCATGTGGACGCCCCCGTGCTCGTGGCGGGGGACCGCGTCTACGTGGCCTCGGCCTACCTGGAGAAGGAAAAGTTGGGCGAGCGCGCGCTCTTCTGCCTGAACGCGTCGGACGGGGCGGACGCCTGGAAGGCGCCGCTCAAGTTCAACGCCTGGGGCGGCGCCACAATGGCGGGCGATCTGGTCCTGCTGCCTCAGAGCACCATGAGGTACGACCCGAAGGAACTGGCGAGCGCGAAGGGGGAGGTGCTCGCCCTCAAGGCCGCGGACGGCAGCGTGGCGTGGCGGCGCGATACCTCGGGCGCGGTGCTGGCGACGGTCGCCGCAACGAAAGACCTGGCGCTGGTCTGCGACACGGGCGGGCAGGTCATGGCGCTCGAGGCGAAGAGCGGCCAGCCCCGCTGGACGTACAAGGGCGGCGCGGCATTCTTCGCGGGCGCCGCGGTCGCGGGCGACACGGTCTATGCGGCGGACATCGAGGGCATCGTGCATGCCATGTCCCTGGCCGACGGCAAGGGCCGCTGGAAGCTGGACCTCGGGACCGATCCGGCGGTCAAGGCGCCGGGGATGGTGTACGGCTCTCCCATCGTCCACGGGGGGCGCCTCTACGTGGCGACGACAAACCTTGAGGGCAAGGCGGCGGGCGGCGAAACGGTTATCGTCTGCATCGGCGACGGAGGGATTGCAAAGTGAGCCTCACTGCGTTCGCGGCGTTCCTGGCGCTCCTTCCCCAGGCCGGCCCCGTCACGGCGGACCCGGCCAAGAAGGAGGTCCGCGTGGCGTGCAAGATCGCGCCCCGGAAGCTGCCGAACCTCCCCGAGGTCTATCCCATCGAGGTGATCGCCACGCTTCCCACGCCCAAGGGGCAGAAAGCGCACGAGACGGTAGTGGTCTTCGACGCCGCCCCGAGCGAGATCCACAAGGCGATCGAGTCCATCGGATTGAAGGCGGGCAAGCCCGGGCGCGGCGACGACCCCTGCTCCGGCCCCGAGATCCAACTGCTCCTCGACCTTCCCGCCGCGGGTGGACGGCCTGCGAGCCAGATCCGGATGGAGAGCATCCTGGTGGAGAAGCGCACGGGCCGGCCGCTTCCCCCGATCAAGTGGCACTTCACGGGCTCCGCGCTCAAGGAGGGGAAGTTCGCCGCCGACACCTCGGGCACGCTGATCGCCCTCTTCCCCGTGACCGACGAGTGCGTGATGCAGAGCGGACTCACGATGCGCGAGGAGGGGATGATCAAGTTGGAGACCGCCAAGAACCTTCTGCCTCCCGAGGGCACCGCCGTGACGCTCGTGATCCGTGCCGGCGCCCCGCCGCCCGTCCCTCCGGCCGTGAACGCCTTCGTTCCCGACAGGCAGGTCCTCAAGCTCTCCAAGGGCGTGGGCCCGGCCGATCTCCCTCCCCCCACCGTATCCGCAGGCGGGGCCCCCGCGGCCGCGACGTCGAGCGACCCCTTCGAGCATCGCAAGGAGATCCGTCCGGGCGGCTCCCTGCCCGACTCCATCCGCCCCACGGATCTGCCCCCGGCCAAGAAGCCGTAAGAGGCCGCCCTACTCCTCCAGGAGCGCGCCCGCGGCCACGCGGTCCATGACCTTGCGGCGCTCCACCGGGGGCCATTCACCCGCGGGATCATACCAGCGCTGAAGAACCGCCTCAACGTCGGCGCACGTGCGCACGCCGATGAAGACGCCACGAACCTCGTCCCGGAGGGGATGCAAGTCGGCGTAGCGGATACCCACCTTTCGGAGGATGATCCCGGCCCGGTCCGCGCCGTGGGTCTCGGCCGTGAGCGCCAGGTGCTCCTCCAGCGCCCGGCGCTGCTCGGCGATCGAGGGCGGGAGCGGGAGCGGGGCCCCTTCGAGCAACGCCCGCGCCTCGCGGAAGATGAACGGATTCCCGATGGCGCCCCGGGCGATCCAGACGCCATCCACGCCCGTTTCGCCCATCACGTCAGCCACGTTCTCCGGCGAGAAAATGTCGCCGCTGCCCAGCACGACGCGATCCCCCGCCCGGCCCTTCACCTTCTTCAGGAAGTCCCGGTTGGACGGCCCCACGTAGCGCTGCTCGACGGTCCTTCCGTGCACGGTCACGGAGGCCACGCCGAGATCGAAGGCGCCGTCGAAGATCTCGAAGAAGTTCCGCTCGCTCTCCGCGGAATCGTCGAATCCGCGGCGCATCTTCACGGTCACGGGCCTCCGCCCGCCCACGCGGTCGAGGACCGACTTCACGATGTCGAGGGCGACGGAGGGCGTGGTCAGCAGGTAGCCCCCACGGCAGCGCCCCAGCACCTTCCGGACAGGGCAGCCGAAGTTGATGTCCACCAGGTCGTAGCCGTGCTCCACGAGCTCGGCGGCGGCGCGCCCGAACTGGTCGGGCTCCGCGCCCATGAGCTGGCCGCCGATGGGGTGGTCGTCCGGCCCCAGGGCGAGCATGCGGTCGCGAAGCCGACCCTTGAGGAGGACGAGCTTGTCGAGCACGACTTCGGCCATGCAGAGCTCCGCCCCGCGGCGGCGCGCCACGACGCGCATGGCGCGATCGGAGTAGCCGGAGAGCGCGGCCTGCACGGCCGGGAGCGCGACCTCAAGGGACCCGAGACGGAGCATCCGGAGATTGTATCGGAAGGCGGGCCGGCGCGAAGGGCTTTCAGGCGTCCGGGGCGGGTTCGGAGTCGGGGCTGATCGGACGCGGCCAGTAGCAGGTGCCGCACCAGTCCGGCGCCGGGCCGCCCCAGAGGAGCACGTAGCGATGGCCTCGCGCGAGGCACTTGGGGCAGTACCGGACCTTGCGCGAGTTCCCCGCCTCGCGGGTCAGGCGGATCTCCGAGATCGACTGCTCGTGGGACTTTGCCGAGGCCTCGTCCCCTGCCTCGCCCCGGCGCCGATGCGCCGCCGCCGCGATCGCATGCCAGTGCGTCTGCGACTCGGGCTTCGCACGCAACATCTGGGTAGTGTCACCCATGAAAGAAAGACGCCCCTCCAGCCGGACCGTTACAGCTTATTCGTTTCTCAGGGCGGACACAAGCGGCGCCCGGAGGGCCAGCCGCGCGGCAACCCCAATCCATCCCAGGGAGAGCAGAAGCGTGCCCAGGAGGAAGGCCGCCATGAGCCCGTACGGGACGTGGACCTCCGGGCGGGCCACGCTCGGGGCAATGGCCAGGGTCGCCGAGGCCGCCCCGGCGACCAGCCCGGCCAGGACCAGGAAGCGATGTTCCGAGAGAACGACGCCGGCGGCCTGCGCGGGCGTATACCCCACCGCCCGCAGCAAAGCCAGCTCCGCGCGGCGCTCCAGCACGTTCCGGAGGACCAGGATGCCCAGGCCCGCGGTCCCGAGGAGCAGCCCCAGCCCCCCCAGGACCAGGAAGGTCGACAGGTACGCGCCCTCGACGACGTAGAATTCCCGCAGACGCTCGACCGAGGGAACCAGTTCCAGGCCCGCCTGATCGAGCTTCGCGGTGAGGTACCGGCTCACGGCGTTCTCGCGCCCCGGAGGCACATCGAGCAGGAACATCCGGTATCCCGACTCGGAGGGATAGAGCCGCAGGAAGTCGCGGCCCGAGATCAGCAGGCGTCCCTGCAGTACCGAGAGTCGATACGGAAGTTGTCCCACGAGCCTCACCTTGAACTCGCGACCACGCTCGTCCCGGTAATCCAGCAGGTCGCCCATCTTCCCCACCTTCTTCTTCAGCTTCCAGAGGGCCGTGGCCGCATCTCCCACGAGCGCCGGCACCGCGCCGTCCGGCTGCGGGGTCTCCAGGAGCTTCCAGGACTCCGCGTCCGCAAACGCATCCAGCCGGGCGAAGGCCACGGGATCGACGCCCAGGAGCGGCGGCGTCAGGGACAGGTTCAGGTTCACGCAGCTCGCGTCGTCCCCCTCGCGCACCTTGATCGGGAGGACGGAGACGCCCTCGAGGGCGGCCTCGTCCGCGAGCTTCAGCGCCGCCCGGCCCTTCCGATCATTCAGGTCATGGTGGATGGCCGTGCTCGACTCGCCGTAGAGCTCAAAGCCCCCGGTCCCCGAACGGCGCACGCCGGCCTGGAGGGAGAGATCCTCCTTCATGGCCGAGACCGAGAGCACCATGAACGCCCCGCAGGCCAGCATCCCGGCGGCCGCCAGCCCCCGACCGGGACGTCGCGCGGCGTTCCGCGTCCCGAGTCGGGCCGTCGAAAGAAGGCCGGGAGAGACCGCGGCTGCGCGGGCCAGGATCATCCGGACGAGGGCCATACCCCCCGCCAGCATGAGCGCCCCCGCTGCGAAAAATGCTGCGGCCCCTCTGCCCGTCCCTGCGACCGCCGCCGCCCCAACCAGGCACGCGACGAGTACCCCGCGCAAGTCCCAAGGGCGTTTCGAGCGCGAACGCTCCTCCTCGCCCAGCGAGAAATCCTCGGAGAGAAGTTCCCGCGGGGGCCTCTTCGCCTGGCGACGCAGCGCCCACGCCATGGCCAGGAGCGAGATCGCAGCGGCCGCCCCGGCGCCGGCGACCGCGCTGGCCGCCGACGCGTGGAACTCCACCGGCGTCCCGGCAACCGCGCCGCTCCAGGCGCCGCCGAGTCCGCCGATCAGGCCGCGGGCGTAGGCCCAGCCGAGCGGGACGCCCGCCAGCGATCCGAGCGCGGCGAGCGCCAGCCCTTCCCCCAGAAACTGCCCCCGCACCTGCCCCGAGGAATGGCCCACGGCCCGAAGGACGCCCATCTCCCGCGCGCGCTGCTCCGCGGAGAAGACGAAGAGCATCGCCGTCAGGAGGAGGGACGCGGCCACCAGGAAGAGGCTCATGCCCAGGAAAAGCTGGCCGAGGTCCATCGACTCTCGGGCCGCCTTGAGCGCCTGCTCACGCACGGGGCGGAAAAGCAGCCCCGCGGCCGCCGGGTCCATCCGGGCCTTCAGCGCCTCCCGGAGCCCGCCGAGGTCGGTCGAGGCCACGGGGAACCTCACGGCCATGAGGTCGCCGAACGGGTTCGCCCACATCTCCCGTCCCGCTGCGAGCGTCACGAGCGCCTTCGGCGTCTGCTTGTGCTTCTTCCAGTACTCCTCGTTCTCCTTGTCGTCGAGATTCTTCTCGTCCAGGGGCAGGTCGATCTCCCAGTTCCTGCACGTGTCCACGTCCGTGAGTCCGGGGAACTGCGGGGCCAGGTCTCGTTCCGCGGCGAGGGCCTCCATCTCGACCACCCCCCGCACCCGGAACGACCGGCGTTTCTTGACGAACTCATGGGCCGCCCGGAGCTCGGAGTATTCCACCTCCACCCGATCGCCCTCTTTGACCGAGAGGCGATCCGCCCACCAGCGGTTGATGAGGATCTCGTCGTCCTTCATGCCCGCGGGCACGGGACCGGCCGTCATGAAGGAGTAGGGCGTCGACTTTCCGTTTTCCGCCGTGATGGCGTTGACGAGGTAGGAGAGCACGCCCACCCCGCCGGGCGCCGCCTCGAACGCCGCCGCGACGGCCGCGGGGTCCAGGTAGATGCGCGGACTCTGTACCTGAACCACCCCGTATCTCGGGCCGCGGATGTCGATCCCCGCGTCTTCCAGCGTCCACACCCCGCGGAGGGCGGCCTGCGCCGCTTCGGCCGCGGAGCTGGCGACGGCCAGGAGGTTGGCCGCCCCCTCGAGGTCCAGCATCTGCTGGAGACGTCCCAGGTCCACGAACGCCGTGGCCGGCCCTGCCTGGTCGGACTTCAGGCTGAAACGACCGAGTTGCAAGTCCGTCAGGATGGCGACGACTGTGAAGGGGGCCCGGACTGTCTCCCGTTCCCGGCGGGCGGACAGGGGCGCATCTCTCGAAAGGAGATTGGGTTTCGGAAGCCGCAGCGCCACCTCGTCGCCTACTTTGACGCCGAGAACAGCGGCCAGCTTCTCGTTGAGGGCCACCCCGTCGCGGGGAAGGGTGAGGTCCGCGGGAGAGTCGGCCAGGGCGAGAAACTTCCCGTCCACCCCCAGCACTTCCACACGATTGAACTGTGACGTCCCGCGGAGGGCCATGCCCGGGACGTGAAGCGCCGCAGCGGCGCGAAGCTTAAGGCGGGCGGGAAGATCGGCCCGGAAATAACGGTTCCCCGTGTCGAGCGCCGCGTCGATCTTTCCGAGCCGCGCCAGGGCGATCCGCTCCAGACTGCCGCGGACGGAGTCGCCCACGAAAAGCGCACCGGAGAGGACCGCGGCCGAGAGGGCGCATCCCGCGAGCACTCCGAGGTGCGTCCGCCGGTAGAAGCGGAGACTGCAAAGGACGAGGGTGGCGCGGTTCATTTCGCGAAGACGCCGTCCCGGAGCTCGAGGGTGCGGGCCGCGCGCGAGGCCAGGCCGGGGGAGTGGGTCACGAGAACCAGCGCCGTCCCCTCCTCCCGGTTGAGTTCGAGAAGCAGCGCCGCGAGCGACTCGGCCCCCTCCCGGTCGAGGGAACCCGTGGGCTCGTCCGCCAGCAGGAGCTTGGGGCGGTTCACGAGAGCGCGCACGACCGCCGCGCGCTGGCACTCGCCGCCCGAGAGCTGGCCGGGGCGGTGATCCAGGCGGTCCGCCAGCCCCACCCGCCCCAGGAGGGCCCGGGCACGCGTCTCGGCGGCCGCCGGGTCGGGTCCCACCAGCGCCGGCACAAGGGCGTTCTCGAGGATGCTGCACTGCGGGAGCAGGTGGTGGAACTGGAAGACGAAGCCCACGACCTGCGACCTCACGCGGGAGAGCTCGGGCTCCGCCAGCATCGAGGTCTCGCGACCGTCAAGGACCACGCGTCCGGAGCTGGGGGAATCCAGGGTCCCGATGATGTTGAGGAGGGTGCTCTTCCCGCAGCCCGAGGGGCCCGTGATCGCGACCGACTCGCCGGCGGCGATCCGGAGGTCGATCCCGCGAAGCACGCGGGCTTCCGCCCCGCCGGGCGTGGAGTAGGACTTGGTGACGCCGGCCATCTCGAGGATCATTTCCGGCCGTAGCAGGAGACGGTCCCGTCGTCCGCCCCCACGATCATCCGGCCTCCCACGAGCGCCGGGGAGCTGATCTCGTCGCTCACGGGGGTGGACCAGAGCTTCTTCCCGGTCCCGAGTTCCAGCATCGTGAGGGCGCCCCCCGCGGAGACGACCACGCGCTCCCCCGCGATGACCGGCGACGAGGGGGTCTTGCCCGTGTCGAAGTCCCACAGCTTCCTTCCCGTGGCGCGGTCGAGGGCGTAGACCATCCCGTCTTCCGCGCCGAAGACCACGACCTTCGCATTCACCGCGGGCGTGGTGAAGACTTCCTTCTTGCAGTCCTCGTTCGTCCAGACGAGCTTGCCCGCGGTCACGTCCACGGCCACGACCTTGCCCGAGCGGGTCCCGGCGAAGGCGAGGGTGCCCGAGATCGCCACGCCGCCGGCCACCTGGCAGTCGCCGCCGATCTCAATGTCCGCCGTCTTGCCCTCCTTGTCCACGGAGAAGACATGAAGGGCCGAGGCGCAACTCCCCAGGAGGATCCTCCCGTCCCGCACGCCGGGCGAGCCGTCGCTGCGGTCGATCGGGTCCGTCTTCCACGCCAGCGTGCCACCCTCCAGGTCCACGCAGTGGATGGAGCCGTCCGACTGGGAGACCACAATCACCGCCTTCTTTCCGCCCCGGAGATCCACGCGGTTGGCCGAGCCCTGAATCACGCCTCCCATCTTGTAGGTCCACTTCGGCTTCCCGGTCCCGGCGTCCAGGGCGTAGAGGTTGCCTTCCTCGGACCCCAGGACGAGGACCCTCTCCGTCAGGAGTAGGGGCGCCTTGAAGTTCTCCTTCGCGAGCTCGACCTTCCAGACCTCCTTCCCTTCGAGGTCCAGGGCCACCACCATCCCCTTGTCGGTGGCGAAATGCACCTTCCCGCCCCCGGCGACCGGGGTGGCGTGGACGCGGCCCTCGACCTTGAACCTCCAGAGCCGCCCGGGGGCGTCCGGAGGGGCGCTCTCCGACACGCCCTCCAGCGCGTAGTTCCCGTGATACGTGGACCAGTCCTGGGTATCGAGACTCGCACGTTCAGGACTGGCCGCCCGGACCTGGTCCCCAGCGGGTGCGGCCCGGCACGGACCGGTGCCGACCCCGAGCAGGGCGACGAGCCCGAGGGCCATCTTCATGGGCGGCCCCCGCCGGCGGGCGCCCTCGAGGAGACGACGCCGCGATAGAGCGTGATCATGTCCTTCGCCATCTTCTCCAGGCTGAAGTCTTTCACGACGGAGTCCCGCCCCCGACGGCCCAGTTCCGCGGCGCGCGGGGCATCCGCGAGGAGTTCTCCAAGGCTCCGCGTGAGGGCGTCCGGATCCGCCGGATCATAGAGCAGTCCCCCGGCCGTGGCCTCCACCAGCTCGGGGAACGATCCGAGCCCGGGCTGCACGACAGGGACGCCCGCCGCGAGCGACTCAAGGATATACGTCCCGTACGCGGAGCCGTGGGGGGAGGGGACGGAGAGGACGCTCAGCGACTCCAGGAAGCGCCGGCGCGCGGCGGGGTCGAAGTCCTCGAAGAACTGCACATCCGCGGCAACCCCCGACTGCGAGAACCGCCGCCGCAGCTCCTCAAGGAACGGGGCGTCGTCATCGGTCGCGCCCCCGCAAAGATGGAGACGCAGGGCCTTGAAGCGCTGCTCCTTCTTCAAGCGGAGGAACGCCTCGGCGAGCGCCCCGAGCCCCATCCCCGCAGACATGCGCGCGAGGTAGCCGACGGCCGGAATCGCGGGTTTTACGCCGGGAGCGGCCCCCGAATCGATGCCCACGTGGACGTCGTGGAGCCGGGACGGGTCGATCTTCATGCGCTCGCGCATCACCTCGCCGAAGAAGCGGCTGGGGGCGACGAAGGCGTCGACCTCCCGGGCTCCCTCCGCCAGCGCGCGCCAGCACTCGCCACGTGAGGGCTCGTCCATGCCATCGATCCACGCATCCTCGTCCTGGAGGGAGCAGACCACCGGGACACCAAGCCGCCTCTTGATCTCCGTGCCGATCCCGAGGAGGAGCGGCGTCGAGAGGTGGATGACGTCGGGACGCTCCATCTTCTCCAGCCAGATCACCAGGCGGCGGAGCTCCTTGACCTGATTTCCCTCCGCGCCCTTGAGGATCGAGAGGGTCATCTCCCCGAGGCCGGACGCCCGCACCGAGCCGGCGCGACGCGCGGCCATGCGAAGAAGCGGGCCCGAGTCGAACAAACGGTCGAG
>JAHFOZ010000487.1 GCA_023261405.1 Planctomycetota bacterium | reverse complement strand
AGGTCAGGAACTGCGGGCTGATCAAGCGAGTCAGCACACTCCGCCAGGCGATGGTCCAAAACGGCTCAATCGACACGCAAAACGATGTGCTTCGGCACTTCGTCGAGATGAAAGCGCGGACGGCCGAGGGAGAGGAGTGGAAGGTCGGTGAGGAGTACGAAGGCAACGGAATCTCAGCCAAGACGTGGAGGCGGCCCGAGATCCTTCAGCTGATCACTGACGTGAAGGCTGGGAAAGTCAACACCATCGTCGTGTACAAACTCGACCGGCTCATCCGCTCCGTCCGCGAATTCTGGGACTTGTGGACGCGCCTGGAGCCGTACAAAGTCGAGCTGGTATCGATCACCGAGTCCTTGGACACGAGCACGCCTATGGGCCGGGCGATGCTTAACCTCCTTCTGACGTTCGCCCAACTGGAGCTGGAGCAGACGGGAGCCCGCACCCGCGACAAGATGCTGTGGCGGGCGAGCGAGCGCGGGCTTTGGAACGGAGGAACAATCCCGCTGGGATATCGCACGGACGCCGTGAAGAAGGGTGTCCTGTTCGTTGTTCCTGAGGAAGCCAAGGTTGTGCTCCTGATCTTCGAGAAATACGTCGAACTAGGTTCGATCACCAAGCTCGTCAGATGGCTCAAGGATCACGGCTACCGTACGCCGGCTCGCACCTCACGGCGGGCCAAGACCCTTGGTGGGGGCCCATTCTTCAAGTCCAACGTGATTCATATCCTGACCAATCCCGTTTACATCGGAAAGGTTCAATGCGCCGGTCAGGTGTACGACGGACAGCAAGAGCCGATCGTACCGGTGGAACTCTTTGAGCGGGTCCAGTCGCTCTTGGGCGTGGCATCCAAGCGTCGGAAGAATCACTACGCGCAGCGGGAGCACGTCTTCATCCTGCAGGGCATTCTCCATTGCGGAAAGTGCGGGGCGGCTTTGACGCCTGCACATTCAACGGGGCGTGGCGGGAAACCCTACTTCTACTACACGTGCAACAAGGAGAACCGTTCTGAGGGCACGGAGTGCGATGCCAAGGGGGTGTCTGCAATCGCGGTTGAGGAAGCTGTCATCGGCGAGATCAAGCGCATCGCCCTCTCGGCATCGGAGATCGACGAGATCGCCCGGAACACGAACGACGGCTCGGACGAGCTGACGGCGATGCTGAAGAGGGACCGTGGATCCATCGAAGCACGCCTGAAGGTCGTGACTGGGAAAATCAAGAAGCTGATCGAAGTCCTGACTCAGGAGGGTGCGCCCGCTTTCAAGTCGATGAAGGAGGAGATGGGTCGGCTCGAAACTGATCGCGCGAGCCTTGAGGCAGAGAGCTGCCGACTCGATCAACAGATTGAGGAAGTCCGGCGACGCAGGCTCGACCGCCAGCAGTTCGCCGAGACGCTCAGAACCTTCGCGCAGGTGATCGACGTGGCTGCGCCGCAGGAGAAGAAGGCCCTCGCCGGCCAGCTGATCGACCGCATTACCTGGACGTGGACAAGCCGGACGGACGGCCGGGTCGAGCTGGCCTTGTACGAAGAGTTCGAGCCGGGCGACTCAGGGTCCCTCGTCCCCGTGGGGGACGGCCCCGACGACGGGGGCGTAACCCCCCGGTCGTTGGTGCGCGGGAGTGTCTTGAATGGCTCCCCGGCGAGGACTCGAACCTCGAACCTTGCGGTTAACAGCCGCTCGCTCTACCATTGAGCTACCGGGGAATATGCGAAATGCGGCGCGACTGATTATAGGCCGCCCCTTTCTTGAATCAAGAAGTATCAGGGAAAGCCTGCAGCGGTTCATACTTTTCCGCCAAGGGGCCAGCGGGGCGCAGGCTCGCCTGGGCCTCATGGAGGAGGAGCCCGTGACCCGAAGTCCTGCCCACGCGCTCGCCGCCCTCGTCCCCGGCGGAGGCATGGCCGCCCCGTCGCTCAAAAGGCAGGGGCCGGCGGCCTCCCGGCCGCGCGCAGCGCGTCCAGGATCCTGCGGTTCGCCGTGGGCATCGCCAGCGCCCCCGCTTCGTCCGGCGTCACCCACCGCTTGCCCTCCGAAGCCCTGGCGGAGGAGGGATCGGCCGCCTTCCCCCTGCGCCAGAAGCAGTGATAGGTGTGCAGCTCCACCGAGAAGTGCGAGTAGCGGTGGCGCACCGTGACGAGGAACGGACCCGCGTCGACGCGAAACCCCGTCTCCTCGCGGATCTCGCGGCGCAGGCATTGCTCGAACGTCTCCCCCTTCTCCCGCTTGCCGCCCGGGAACTCCCAGAGCCCTCCGAGCAGGCCTTCCTCCGCGCGCCGCTGGACGTAGAAGCGGCCCCCCTTCCAGATCACCCCGACCGCGACCTCCTTGTGGGGGACCTCCTTCTTAGCCTTCTTCAGCGGCCAGCGCTCCGGCTCGCCCGACGCCCTGGCCTTGCAGTCCGACCTGATCGGGCACTCGCCGCATCGGGGCGCGCGCGGCGTGCAGACGCGCTGCCCCAATTCCATGAGCGCCTGGTTCCAGTCGCCCGGCTTCCCGCGCGGCGGGGGCGCCTCCGTCACGTCCCGAGCCTCGAATCGCGAGAGCACCCGGCGCACGTTGCCGTCGAAGACCGCCACCCGCTCGCCGTGGGCGATCGAGGCGATCGCCGCCGCCGTGTAGGCCCCCACGCCCGTCACCGCGCGCCACTCCTCCGCCGTGCGGGGGAGCTTCTTGAGCAGGCGCGCCGCCTTATGGAGGTTGCGCGCCCGCGCGTAATAGCCCAGCCCCTCCCAGGCCTTCAGCACGTCGTCCATCGGGGCCCTCGCCAGCGCGCGGACGGTCGGGAAGCGCTTCAGCCAGCGCCGGTAATAGGGGATGACGGTGGCGATCTGCGTCTGTTGGAGCATCACCTCGGAGACCCAGATCGAATAGGGATCGCGGGTGCGGCGCCAGGGAAGGTCGCGGGCGCCCTTTCGGTACCACGCGAGAAGCCGCCCCGTCCGCATCGCCGCATTCTCGCGGCGGGGACGGGCGCGGACAAGCGAATCCTTAGCCGGGCGGCTTGCCCGCCAGGAGCTGCGTGATGCGGTCGTTCAGCGCCTCGCGGCTGTAGGGACCCTCGTACCGCGCGATCTCCTCGCCGTCCCGGAAGACCAGGAGCGTGGGGACCGCCTGCACGCCGAGCTCCTCGGTGATCGTGGGATTCTCGGTGACGTCGATCTTGAAGAACGAGACCTTCCCCCCCAGCATCTCCGCCACCCCGTCCAGCTCCGGCCGGAAGTGGTCGCACGGGATCGAGCCGAAGTCGAGGAACGCCACCGCCACCAGCCCGTCGGACTCGAGGACCCGTTCCTCGAGACCATGATCGTTCAACTCTCTGACCATGCCTACTCTCCCTTCCTCCCCCCCGGGAGGCAAAGAACTATATCGGCCGATTCCGGGGGAACTTGAGGGAGGACCCACTCACCGCAGAGAAAACAGCGCCAACGAAGGCGCCCGTAAAGTCCCGGCCCGGGGTGCTTTCCTGGGGGTTCTGTGGGCTTCGTGAACTCCGCGGTGGGTATCCCCGGGGTCTCTGTTCGCTCCGTTTTCTCTGCGGTGAGTAATGTCTACTTCCACTCGGACGCGAGGTCGCGCTCGATCAGCGCGGGAGGCACGTTCCCGAACGCGAGGAAACGTTCGTGGAACTCCCTGAGCGTGAAGCGGGGGCCCAGCCGCGCCCGGCAGGCCTCGCGGATCCGCACAATCTCCAGCATCCCCAGCATGTAGGACGGGTAGTAGGTGGGCGACTGCGTGTAGGCGTTCACGCTGCTCTCGGCGTGCGCGCGCTCCATCCGCACCTTCTCCATCAGGAACGTCGCGGCCTCCTCGTACGTCATGCGCCCCGTGTGGAGCGAGACATCCAGGAGCACCCGCGCCGCCCGCTGGAGCCGCCAGTTGAGCTGCATCAGCCGCTCGCGCGGGTCGCGGAAGTAGCCCGTCTCGTGGGCCAGCTCCTCGC
>JAHFOZ010000058.1:10194-15854 GCA_023261405.1 Planctomycetota bacterium | reverse complement strand
TGGCCCTCCCGGAGGAGACCTCCCGGGCCTGCTCGGAGAGCGCATCCCTCAGCTGTTCCGGCGTGATGAAGCGCCGCTTCAGGGCTTCCTGGCCCAAAAGCTCTTGAGGCGTAACCTGTCCCTTTTCCGGAGTAGCGCTCACACAGTGCCCTCTGGGGCGTGAAATGGTTCAAGACGATTATATACCCGAAAGGGCTCCCGGGGGCTCAGGCCCGCATTCAGAACCTACCGGGGCGGCTGGCGAAGCGGGGTTCGATCGCTTCCGGCGCTTTTGAAGGCCCGGCCTGCTGATGATGGGGCGAGCTTCTCGCCCGCAATCACATGGTTCTGGACGCCGATTCAATGCTCTTTCTCGTCACACGGAAGGAGGCCCGGGGTGGGTGCGGTACACCACTTCAGGGGTGGGCTCGGCGGTCACGATTTACGGGCCCCGCGGGCGTAGTGTTAAAAGGTTTGCATCGAAAGGAAGAACGACGCCATGCTGATCTCGCTCGCGCTGCTGCTGCTGTGCGCCGACGACTATGCCCTGGGCCCTGACCACCAGGAACAGGCGGGCGTGCCCAAGGGGCAGGTCGAGGCCTTCACCTGGAAGGACAGCAAGGTCTACCCCGGCACCGAGCGGCAGTGCTGGATCTACCTCCCCGCCAACCTCGACGCCGCCCGCGAGTACCCCGTCATCGTCTTCCAGGACGGCGGCGGCGTCGTGAACGCCAAGGGCCAGTTCCGCGGGCCGATCGTGCTCGACAACCTGATCCACAAGGGGGAGATCCCCCCCATGCTCGGCCTCTTCATCAACCCGGGCAACGTGGCGCCCGCCACCCCCGGCGCCAAGGGCCGAAGCACGCGGAGCTACGAATACGACACGCCCGACGGCCTCTACGCGAAGTTCCTCATCGACGAGATGCTCCCGGAACTGGCGAAACACGCGAGGATCAGCCCGAAGCCGGAGGACCGCGCCGTCGTCGGCATCTCCAGCGGCGGCATCTGCGCCTTCAGCGCGGCCTGGTTTCGCCCCGACGCCTTCCGCAAGGTCATCACCGGCATCGGCAGTTTCACCAATATCCGCGGTGGCGTCTGGTTTCCTGCCGCCGTCCGCAAGACCGAACGCAAGCCCCTCCGCGTCTTCCTCCAGGAGGGCGAGAAGGACCTCGACAACGTGCACGGCAACTGGCCCCTCGCCAACCACGACCTGGTGGCCGCCCTCGCCTTCGCCGGCTACGACCACAAGGCCGTCTTCGGCACCGACGGCCACGGCGGGAAGCACCTCGGGGCCATCCTGCCCGACGCCCTCCGCTGGCTCTGGCGCAAGGACGAAGCGCTCCCCGAGCCGGTCGCCGAGACGAAGGGCGACCTCGCGCTCTCCGGGCTGCTCCTCCCCGGCAGGGATTGGGAGATGGTCGTCGAAGACGGAAAATTCGTCGATGCCCCCTGCAGCGACGCGGAGGGAAACTTCTACTACAGCGACCTCGGGGCCGGGACGGGCCTGCACAAGATCGCGCCGGACGGCACGCGGAGCGTGTTCCACGCGAAGGCCGTGGGCATCAGCGGCATGAAGTTCGGCCCCGACGGCCGCCTCTACGCCTGCCATAACAGGGAGAAGCGGGTGATCGCGATCGACGCGAAGGGGGACGTCGAGGTGCTGCTCACCGACATCGGCTGCAACGACCTCGTTGTTTCCAGACAGGGCCTCGTCTACGTGACGGAGACCGGCAAGAAACAGGTGGTGCTGATCGAGAAGGCGGGCAAGAGCCGGGTGGTGGACGTCGGGATCAACGCCCCCAACGGCCTGGCGCTCTCGCCGGACGGGGGGACCTTGGCGGTGTCGGACTACGCCGGGGCGGCGGCGTGGGCCTTCCGGGTGGAGGCGGACGGTGCGCTCGGGGGCCGGATGCCGGTGTTCCCGTACCGGGATTTCGGGCCGACGGTGGAGGGGCGGGGGGACGGGATGGCCTGCGACACGACGGGCCGCTGGTACGTAAGCAGCCAGACGGGCATCCAGGTCTTCGACCCGAACGGCCGGCCGATCGGCCTGGTGCTGGCGCCCGGCGCCGCGGCGGTGACGAGCTGCGCGCTCTCCGGCAAGGACCTGGGCTGGCTCTACGCGCTCAGCCAGGGCCGGATCTGGCGCCGCCCGGTCAACGCACGGGGCTTCGTCGCGGCCAAGTAGGCGCGGGATCGACCGGCTGCGCTCCGTCCGCGACGAGGGACCGCAGGGCCCCGGCGCAGTCGACCTACGCCAGGCACCCCTTGCCGTCGTGCCACGGGCTGCAGGAGGTGCCCGGGGCCTCTCCCAATAGATCCGGGGGACTCGTCCCGCCACTCCCTCCTCCCCCCCTGGCCGCCGCCCCGGCTTCTTGACATCCTTCCGGGGCGTGATTACGCTAGCTCGATCGTGCATTGAGGGTTCGATGGCGCTCATTGAATTCGTCCGCAATCACCAGGATCTTTCCACCGACCACGGCTACCAGTTCAAGTTCTTCTGCGACAAGTGCGGCGGCGGGTGGGTCTCCGAGTTCCAGACCTCGGTCACCGGCATGGCGGGCGGGCTGCTCCGCGCCGCGGGTGGGTTCTTCGGCGGCATCCTGGGGCGCGCTGCGAGCAGCGAGTACGAGATCCGCCGCGCCATCGGCGGCCCGGCCCATGACGCAGCGCACAAGAAGGCCGTTGAAGAGGCGAAGGTCCGCTTCAAGAAGTGCAGCCGCTGCGGGAAATGGGTATGCCCGGACACCTGCTGGAACGCCCAGAAGGGCCTCTGTGAGGAGTGCGCGCCCGATCTCCGCGAGGAGGCCGCGGCGGCCCAGGCGCAGGCCGCCAAGGATCAGATCGTCGAAAAAGCCCGGGCGGTTGACCAGACCGGCGGCCTGGACGTCTCCCAGGACCTGGCCGTCCGCTGCGCCCAATGCAACGCGCAGATCCAGGGCGGCAAGTTCTGTCCCGAGTGCGGCACCCCGGTCTCCTCCAAGACCTCGTGCAGGAAGTGCGGGACGGAGACCAAGGCCGGCGCGAAGTTCTGTCCCGAATGCGGAGAGAAACTGGCGTGAGCCGCTGGGAACGTGGCTCCCCGGATCCGCTACGACACCTTTGGGAAGCTGCGTCCTCATGAAACGAGGAGTACGTCCCGGTCCTCTCATTTGGGTGATGTTTCATTGCGAGGTATGGCTGGAGCCGAGGAAGCACTTCGTTGATGAAACGGTGCTCTTCGTGGTATCCTCCAAGCGCTCAGTTGAGCACATCATTCGCACAATCAAGGTGGACGTCGGAAGCTGGTGGCGAGTCGAGTCCGGCCGCCTGAATGATCTTGATGGTCGAGTGGCAGGATCGGTCCTCTACTCACGATCTGGACGGGTGATCAAGACCCCGCCGGTGAAGGAGGGATATCGTGCGGCCATCGCACGCGATAAGAGACAGCTCATTGCAGCAAGGGCCTCTCTCGAAGCCGATCTGAACGAGGGCCGCCCAAGGAAGGTCATTGCGAACTGGAAACGCACTGTTCGCGGTATGACCTGGGCCCTCCGAGGCCATCTATAGCCAGCCCTTCCCCCGGCTCCCCGCGGCGAGAGCCGCCCCCGTGTGGCCGGGCCTCTCTGGGCCACGATCCCCGCCGACCAATGCGGTTCGCGCCTACGCGCGGAGATCCCCCCGGTGTGTCTCCGCCGCCAGCCCGACGGAGACGAGGGTGATCGCGGACATGACGAGGAGATAAGCCGCGATCGGCCAGGGCTTTCCCCCGGACCCCTCCAGCAGGGCGGTGGCGATCAGCGGCGCCAGGCCGCCCGCCAGCGGGGACGCGAGCTGGTAGCCGAGCGAGGCGCCGCTGTAGCGCACGTCCGTGCCGAACAGCTCGGAGAAGAACGCCGCCTGCGGTCCGTACATGGCGGAGTGGCCCACCAGGCCCGCGGCGATCGCGAGCCAGACGAGCGCGGGGGCCCGGGTGTCCAGCATCCAGAAGAACGGGAACGCGAACAGCGCCAGGAACGCCGCACCCGCGAGGTAGACCGGCCTGCGCCCGACGCGGTCCGACCACGCGCCGAAGAGCGGGATGGCGAAGAACTGCACCGCTGATCCGATCAGCACGCCGTTGAGCACGGTGGATTTGTCGAGCTTGAGCTGCTGCGTGCCGTAGCTCAGGACGAACACGGTGAGCACGTAGAAGAACGCGTTCTCGGCGAATCGCGCCCCCATGGCCAGCGCGACGTTGCGCGGATAACGGCGGATCACCTCGAGGACGGGCCTCGGCGGAGGCGGGCGCTCGGCCTTGAGCGCCGCGAAGACCGGGCTTTCGATCACGTGGAGGCGGATGAAGAGGCCGACGCCCAGCAGCAGGATGCCGAGCAGGAAGGGCACGCGCCATCCCCAGGCGAGGAAGGCGCCCTCCGGCAGCGAGGAGCAGAGGGTGAACGCCCCGTTCGCCAGGAGGAGGCCGACCGGTACGCCCGCCTGCACCCAACTCGCGTGAAACCCCCGCCGGCCCTCGCGGCTGTGCTCGACGGCCATGAGCACCGCGCCGCCCCACTCGCCTCCGACCGCGAATCCCTGCACGAACCTCAGGACCACCAGCAGGACGGGCGCCAGGAGCCCCGCCTGGCCGTAGGTGGGCAGCGCCCCGATGAGGAACGTGGCGAGCCCCATCATCACGAGCGTGGTCACGAGCATGGACTTGCGGCCCAGCCTGTCGCCGAAGTGGCCGAAGACCATGCCGCCCACCGGCCGCGCGAAGAAACCGACGGCGTAGGTGGCGAACGCGGCCATCGTGCCGGCCCGGGGCTCGATCGTGGGGAAGAAAAGCCTGTTGAAGACGAGCGCCGCCGCCGTGCCGTAGAGGAAGAAATCGTACCACTCGATGGTCGTCCCGATGAAGCTCGCGAGGATGACCCTCCGCAAGGAAGCGCGGTCCGGCGCCGGGGGGAGGCCCGGGCTCATCGCGCTGTCCACGCGTCAGGCCCCCGTGTGGCCGAAGCCGCCGTCGCCGCGGGGCGTGGGGGGGAGCTCGGGGACCTCCTTCCAGGCCACCCGCGGCACGGGCAGCACCAGCATCTGCGCGATCCGCATGCCGCGCGTCACCACGACCGGCTCCGGACCGTGGTTGATCAGGATGACCTTCACCTCGCCCCGGTAGTCGGGGTCGATCGTGCCCGGCGCGTTCACCACCGAGACGCCGTGCTTCGCGGCGAGCCCCGAGCGTGGGCGCACCTGCGCCTCGTGGCCGGGCGGCACCGCCATCGCGAAACCGCAGGGCACCACGACGAAGCGGCCCGGCGCGATCGTCGTGTCCTCGCGGACCGCCGCATGCAGGTCCAGGCCCGCGGCGCCGGCGGACTGGTAGGAGGGCAGCGGGAGATCCTCGTGGCCCGGGAGGCGCCGGATGGGGATCTCGATCGCGCTCATGCTCAGAACTCCAGGGGGACCACGATCCGCTTGTGGAAGCGGCGGTCGATCTCGAGCACCTGCGCGCCGAACTCCGCCGCCACCCGCGCCAGCGCGCCTCGCACGTCCAGCGGCTCGAGGCTCACGATCTCGTACTCCCCGCTGAACCAGGAGCACTCCTCGTCATAGAGCCGCCGCGCGTAGTAGCGGACGTGCCGGAGCGCGTCGATCGCGCGGTCGTGGAACCGGTAGCGCGGGACCTCCTCGAACCCCGGCGGCACCGCCCCTGCCGCGAA
>JAHFOZ010000058.1:0-10184 GCA_023261405.1 Planctomycetota bacterium | reverse complement strand
CCGTCGAGGAAGCGGTCGGCCCCGATCACCGCCGCCGCGTGGGGGAGCTCCACGAGCATCCCGTGGACGGAGATCCCCCGGCGGCCGAAGGCGTGCTCGACGGACGACAAGTCCTCCGCGTCGCTCAGGTAGAACTTCCGCGCGTCGCCGGCCAGCGTCTCGAAGAGCCGCATCAGGCCCTCGTTCAGGTACGCGTCCCCGTGCCAGTAGCTCACGCAGCAGCGGCTCGCCCCCTGGGGGAGCCGCGGGCGCTGGTCATGCCGCCAGTGCCACTGCGGGACCTTGGGCTCGAACCCCTCGCGGAAGGTGAACGTCTTCCCGCGGCAGGGCCTCGTGAGCGGGAGCACCGAGAGCTTCGCCAGGCGCCGAAGATCCTCGAGCACCGCGGTCTCGGTCGTCAGCCCCGCGACGTAGCACTCGAGATGCATCTTTCCCGCGGAGCTCCAGCGCTCGAGGAGCGGAGCGAAAGCCCCCATCTCCGCCGGGACCCGCGCGCCGCGCTTGAGCTCGAACTCGTGGACCGTGTCGCAGTAGGCCCCGAGCCTCACGCTGAAGCCGCCGCCGAAGAGCGGGTTCGTCCCGGCCTCGACTTTCACCACGCGACCGTCGACCTTGTAGAGCCCGTCCCCCAGGCACTCCACGCCCTGGTCCCGCAGCCCCGCCGCGACGCCCCGCAGGTACCCGTCGCGGTCGCGCTCCTTGTACCCGATGCGGAACCAGACGACCGTCCCGGTCCCCAGCACGAGGGCGAACAGGACGGCGAGCCACGCTAGGGGCATGAGCAGGGGATGCCTTTGCAGCGCGGGCAGCCCTTGCCGTACTTGGCGAGGGCCGCCTCCTGGAGGTCCACCCCGGAGAGCGAGCAGATCGTGGAGAGCCACGCAAACACGTCCGCCGCCTCGGCAGCCACCTGGCGGCGGTCGCGCTTGCGGACCGCCTCCGCCAGCTCCCCCACCTCCTCGGTGAACCAGAGGTAGTCCTTATCCAGACCGCGCTTCCGGTCCCGGGCGTGGTAGGTCCGGCGGATGAGTTTCTGGAAGTCCGCGATCGTCATGGGATCTCCGAAGGAGCAGGCGGAGCTCGTCCTTCTGGAGGAGCCGGGCGGCCAGGAGGAACGCCGCGATCCCCGCCGCCACCGGCACGAGCGCCCGGACGAGCTTCGGGCCGATTGTAGCGCCCTCCACCCCGCCCAGCAAATGGTACGCGCCCCAGGCCGCCGCCCCCGTGATCGCCGCCACGAGGACGCTCCTCGCGAAGCTTCCGTAGACCGGCCGGAGGTCCACGGTGGGGACCCGGCGGCGCAGGAGGACGTTGAGCGCGAGGAACGTGGCCAGCCCCGTCACGGAGTTGGCCAGCGCGATCCCGCGCTCGCCGATCGGGCCCACGAGCGCGAGGCTGAGCCCCAGGTTGAGCAGGACCATCGTGGCGCTGACCTTCACGGGCGTGCGGGCGTCCTTCCTCGCGTAGAACGCGCGGGCCTGGATCTGGTTGGCGCAGTAGCACCAGAGTCCCGCGGCGTAGAGCAGCACCACCCAGGAGGTCCGGTCCGCCGCCGCGGCGCCGAACTGCCCATGCTCGAAGAGGAGCGAGACGATCGGCCGCGCCAGGACGAGGAGTCCCGCGGTGGCGGGCAGCGAGAGGAGAAGCACGAGGCGCAGCGATTTCGAGAAGACGTCCTCGAAGACCTCCTTCGGGGACGAGAAGAGCGGGTAGACCGCCGTGGCGAGCGCCGTGCCGATGAGCGCGAGCGGAAGCTGAACGATCTGGTTCCCGTAGTAGATCGCCGAGACCGCGCCCACGCCGGGGACCCCCTCGCGCGCGATGACGCTCCCCACCGCCTCGTTGATCTGCACGAGCGCGAGGCCGAAGACGATCGGCAGGAACTGGCCGCCCACCTCGCGCATCCCGGGGTCCCTGAGGTCCAGCTTCGGCAGCCCGATCATGCGGCGCGAAAGGAGCGGCGGCACGAGGATGAGAAGCTCGAGGACGCCGCCGACGAGGACCGCCCAGGCCACCGCGCGGACGTCCCCCGCCCGGAGGAGGAGGGCCGCGATCCACGTCACGTTCAGGATCACGGGCGCGATGGCGGGCGTGAAGTAGTGGCGCAGACCGTTGAGCGCGGCCCCCAGGATCGCCGCCACGCAGATGAGCGCAAGGTAGGGGAGCATGATGCGGAGGAGCTCCGCGAGGAGGGCGTTCTTCGGGTCGCCCGGCAGGAGGAAGGTGAGGGCGATCCCCGCCGCCACGAGCGCGCCGAGGAGGAGCCCGAGGGCGCCCACCAGCTTCCCGAGGAGCGAGCGCGCCTCCTCCGGCCTCCCGCCGTCGCAGCGCTCCACGAACGCCGGGAGGAAGGCCGCGGTGAGCGCGCCTTCCCCGAAGAGCCGCCGGAAGAGGTTCGGGATGCGGAAGGCCACCACGAAGGCGTCCCAGGTCATGCCGGCGCCGATGTAGTGGGAGCAGAGCATGTCCCGGACGAATCCGAGGACGCGGGACAGGAGGGTGCAGGCGCTCACCACGCCCGCGGAGCGGACGAAACTCGGCTTCCCCATCTCTCTGCGTGAAGTGTCGCCGCCTCCCGGGGGGAAGTCAAGGGCCGGGCGCAAAGCCGCTTTACTTCGCCGGTCGGAGCCCCCTACAATCGATCCCGTGATCGACGACGTCCTCCGCCAGTTCTCGCGGTTCCGCCGGCGGCATCTCTGGGTGCGCGGCCTGGACCTCTTCCTGGAGGCCGCCTTCGTGATGACGATCACCGCGGGGGCGATGCTCCTGATCGACCGCGTGGCCTTCGAGCTGGGCGTCATGGAGCCCCACCTGTCGACGCCGGACCGCGTCACGGTCATCCTCGGCGGGACGCTCGCCCTCGCCGCGCTCCTGGCGGGCGCGCTCCTGCTCCTCCGGCCCACGCCGCCCGCCGAGCTCGCCTGGCGGCTCGACCGCGCCGCCGGGGGCGAGGAGCGCTTCCTCTCGGCGCTCGAGGTCGCCGCCACGGGGGACGCGGGCCCCTTCTCCGGGGCGCTCTGCCGCGACGCCGTGCGGGTCGCGCAGGCGACGTCGCCCCGCCGGGTCCTCCCGCGCCTCCCCGTGGGATACCGCTGGGGCATCCTGCTCTCGCTCGCCACGGGCACGCTCCTCCACGCCTGGCCCCCGCACCTCTACGATGCTCCGGTCGCCGGCCTCTTCGCCGCCCCCCTCCGCGGTCCCGCGCCGCTCGAGGTGGAATTCCTCGACGCCTCGACCGGCGCCATCGACGAGTTCGCCTGGGACTTCGGCGACGGGCGCGCGGGCTCCGGCGAGCGCGTGACCCACGTGTACGAGGTCGCCGGCCGCTACACCGCGCGCCTCACGCTGCGGGGCCCGGGCGGCGAGTCGCGGAAGGCGGTCGAGGTCGAAGTCCTCCCTTCCGACCGCGCCGTCGCGGACTTCAACGCCGACCCGCGGAAGGGACGCATCCCGCTCGAGGTGCGCTTCGCCAACCTCTCGAAGAACGCCGCCCGGTTCGAGTGGGACTTCGGCGACGGCGCGACGTCGACGGAGCCCGCGCCGGTCCACACGTACGCGAAACCGGGACTCTACACCGTGAGGCTCCGCGCGGCGAACGAGGTGAGCTCGGACGAACAGGCGCGCCCGGGCTATATCAAGGCGTCCCACCCGGACGAGCCCCTGGCGGCGTTCCGCGGGATGCCGCGGGAGGGGAACGCGCCGCTCGAAGTGGGCTTCGAGGACCTCTCGACCGGGGCGCTGGCCGAGTGGCACTGGGACTTCGGCGATCCGCGCGCGGGCGCCGACGCGCCGAGGCGCGAGCGGAATCCCGTCTACGTCTACCGCGCGCCGGGCCGCTACACCGTGAAGCTGACCGTCCGGGGCCCCCACGGGGAGGACGTCGAGGAGAAGGTGCGCTACGTCCACGTGAAGGACGACGGGCAGGGGCCCGGCGGGGGCGGCGCGAAGAGCCCGAAACCGCCGCCCGATCCGAGGAGGAATCCCGGCGGCGCGGGGGACAAGGAGGGAAAGCTCTTCGGCGACAAGCAGGAGCGGCCGCCGGTGAACACCGTCCTCGAGCAGGTGCGTCACTCCAACCCCGGCGGGGAGACCGCGGTGAAGGATGTCACGATCTTCGGCGAGAACCCGGAAGGGACCGGAAAGCCGGAGCAGATGCCCCTCGAGACGCTCCTCCCGAAGTACCGGCGCGCGGCCGAGGACTCGATCGAGCGCGAGCGCATCCCCCCCGCCCTCCGCAATGCCGTGCGCCGCTACTACGAGGCCCTCCGCTCGAAATGATCTACCTGGACCACGCGGCCTCCACGCCGGTGCTCCCGGAGGTCGCCGCCGCGATGAGACCCTGGCTCCTGGACGAGTGCGGGAATCCCTCCAGCCTCCATGCCGCCGGGCGCCGCGCGCGGAAGGCGGTGGAGGACGCGCGCGAGACCGTGGCGGGCTGCCTGGAGGGCGATCCGCGCGAGATCATCTTCACCTCGGGCGCCACGGAGTCGAACGCGCTCGCCCTCGAGGGCGCCGCCGAGGCGCTCCGGTCGAAGGGCGACCACGTGATCACGGCCGCGGCCGAACACGCGAGCGTGCTCGAGACCTGCGAACGCCTCGGGCGCCGGGGCTTCCGCGTGACGGTCGCGGACGTCGACGGCGAGGGGCGGGTGAATCCCGACGCGATCGCCCGCGCGATGACCCCGCGCACGATCCTGGTCTCGGTGCAGTGGGTGAACAACGAGGTGGGCACGGTCCAGCCGATCCGGGAGATCCGGCGCGCGTCGAAGGGGGCGCTTCTCCACACGGACGCGGCGCAGGCGCTGGGAAAGGTGCCGGTGTCCGTAGCGGAGGTCGACCTGCTGACCTTCTCCGCGCACAAGGCGCACGGGCCGAAGGGGTCGGGCGGCCTCTGGGTGCGCCGGGGGACGCCGCTGGCGCCCCTCCTCTCGGGAGGCGGGCAGGAGTTCGAACGCCGCGCGGGCACCGAGAACGTGGCGGGGATCGTGGGGACGGCCGAGGCGCTGCGCCGGGCCTGCGGGGATCTGGCCGTGTCGTCCGCGTGGATGGAATCGCTCCGGGAGCGGCTCCGCCTGGCGCTCAAAGGAGCGATGGTGCACGGCCCCGCGCGGGACCGCGCGCCGCACCTCCTGAACGTCGCCTTCGGGGGCGCCGACGGGGAGGCGATGGTCCTGGCGCTGGACGCCGCGGGCGTGTGCGTCTCCACGGGGTCGGCCTGCGCGTCGCTGAGCGCGCTCCCCTCGCACGTCCTCAAGGCGATGGGGGTGCCGCCGGAGGTTTCCAAGGCCTCCCTCCGGTTCAGCGTCTCGTCCCTGACGACGGAGGCGGAGGTGGACGAGGCGGGGAGGATCGTGGCGCGGGTGCTGGATCGCCTCCGGGCGGGCGTGCGATGAGCGAGACGATCACCTTCGTGACCTGCAAGGATCCGACGGAGGCGCGGAAGATCGCCGCCGCGCTGGTCCGGGAGAAACTCGCCGCGTGCGGCAACATCCTCCCGGGGATCACCTCGATCTACCGCTGGGAGGGGAGGGTGGAGCGGGGTCGCGAGTGCCTCCTCCTGCTCAAGTCCCGCGATTCGCTCTCGAAACGCCTCGCCGCGCGCGTGCGGGCGCTCCACAGCTACTCGGTGCCGGAGGTGGTGACCGTCCGCATCGCTTCGGGAAATCCGGCCTACCTGCGCTGGGTGCGGGAGTCGACCCGGTGAAGTTCCACGTCAAGACCGTCCTGGCCGTGGTCGTGCTGGTCCTGGCGGCGGTGGGGGCGGTCTTCCTCTTCTCGTCGAGCGAGGAGCAGGCGATCGAGAAGCTGCTCCAGGGCGCGCTTGAGGCGGCGCAGAAAGGCGACGCGGAAGGGGTGATTGCGGTCGTGTCGAAGGACTACCGCCGGGATTCGGAGGACTACGCCGCGGTCTGCGAGCGCATCCGGCGGACGGTCTCGCGCCCCTTCGCGGAGTCGCTCTCGATGGGCGGTCCGGCCCTCCGCGTGGAGGGCGACCGCGCCGGGGCGGACCTGCGCGTGATCGTGAAGGCGGGCCCGCGCGAGCTGGGCGACGTCGGGCTGCACCTTGAGCTCCGGAAGGAGGCGGCGGGCTGGCGGGTGAGCTCGGCGAAGGAGGAGCGGTGAAACTAACCCGAGAGGACTTTGCAGGCGCGGAGGGTCTTCTCGAGCTTCTCCTCGCTGGCGGCGGACATCGGGGCGAGGGGAAGGCGGAGCTCGCCGTTGTACAGGCCCATCTTCCTGAGGGCCGCCTTGACGGGGCCGGGGTTGGTCTCGATGAAGAGGTCCTTGAAGATCGGGAAGCAGCGGTCGTGGATCTCGCGGGCCTTCGCGAAGTCCCCCTTGAGCGCCGAGGCGCACAGGTCGGACACGGCCCGCGGGATCACGTTGGCCGCCACCGAGACGACTCCCCCTCCTCCCAGGGCCAGGATCGAGTACGTGAGCGAGTCTTCGCCGGAAAAGATCTTGATGTCGCAGAGCAGCCGCACCTGGGTGACCTGCTCCACGTTGCCCGAGGCGTCCTTCAGGGCCACGATGGTCGGGATCTTCGAGAGGCGCGCGGTGGTCTCCGGGGCGAGGCTCACGCCGGTGCGCGCCGGGACGTTGTAGAGCATGATCGGGAAATTCACGGCCTTCGTGACGGCCTCGTAGTGGCGGAACAGGCCCTCCTGCGTGGGCTTATTGTAGTAGGGCGTGACCATGAGGGCGCCGTCGGCCCCGAGCTCCCGGGCCATCTTCGTCTGCTCGATCGATTCGGACGTGTTGTAGGTGCCCGTCCCGGGGAACACGAGCGCCTTTCCGCGGGTCATCCCCACGATGGTCTTGACGATCGCATGGCGCTCCTGGGCCGTAAGGCTGGGGCCCTCGCCCGTGGTGGCCGCGGGGCAGAAGCCCTGCGTGCCGTTCTTGAGCTGGAAGTCCACGAGCTCCCGGAGCTTGTCCAGGTCCACCTCGCCGTTCTTATACGGCGTGACGAGCGCGACGAACGATCCCTGGAGGTCCATAAGGGGTCTGATGGTAGGGAGGAGCCGGGGGAGTGTCAACTGGAAACCGACGGCTCGGATCATTCGAGGAGCTTGAGGCGGAAGACCGTCTTTGCGTCGAGCGAGTTGGTGATCCAGCCGATGTTGGCGTTGAGCGCATTTTGGCGCGTGGTGGTGGCCACCGCGGTCGCGGAGCGGACGAAGAGGCGCTCCTTCGGGGCCCAGTACGCGATCGTCCGGCCGCGCATCCGGGTCTGGCCCGAGGCCGTCTCGGGCGCGAGCTCGAACTCGGTCTCCAGGCGCAGGCACTCGTGGCGGCCCACCTTGTACGAGCCCGCGCGGCGCGTGCGGACCGTGCCGTCCTTCACCGCCTTCTCCCCCTCGCCCAGGGCCAGGATCGTGTCGAAGAAGAACTGCGCGTCGGAGCGGCCGGCGAGCTTCTTCGTCTCCGCCTGGCCGTCCTCGTGCACGGTGCATTCGAACTTCGACGGCGTGTTCTTCTTGATCTCCTCCGGGGAGGCCGCCACGCCGTTCCTCACGGCCTCCTGGGTCTCGATCAGGATGTACGCCTTCGCGGACTTGTCCCGGGTCCCCACGAACTCGAACGTGCCGCGGTTCCGGTCGCGCGAGCGGTTCTCCGTGGGGACGCCGGCGGCGACCGCCGCGACCCGCTGGTCGAGTGTCTGGGAAAAGGCGTAGGCAAGGCGGCGGCCGGGCCCGAAGTCCCAGCGGAGCGGCTCCTGCGGCCACGCAAGGCCGGGGAGCTCGACGGGCTTCTCGTCGTCTACGTCCGCCCATTCCGGGAAAGCGATCTCCGTCAGGGGCGGCAGCGCAGGTTCGGGGGGCCGGGGGGCAGGAGGAGCCGGCGGAGGAGGCGCGTCGGGGGCGCAGCCCGCGGTCAGCCAGACCAGGACGAGCAGGACGCTAACGGCGGCGGGCCGCATCCATGTGCTTCCGCATCTCGCGCACCGCCGCGCCGAGGCCGATGAAGAGGGCGCGGGAGACGATCGAGAACCCGATGTTGAGCTCCTCGATCTCCGGGATCGCCGCGACAGGACGGACGTTCGCCGTGTCGAGCCCGTGTCCCGCGGCCACGGCGAGACCCGCGCGGCGCGCCGCGCGCGCGGCCGCCACGAGCTTCCTGAGCTCCCACGCGGGGTCGGCGGCGTTCGCGTAAGCGCCCGTGTGGAACTCCACGGCCGTCGCGCCCGTCCGCCGCGCGGCCGCCACCTGCCGGAGGTCGGGGTCGATGAAGAGGCTGACCCCGATCCCGCGCTCCTCGAACCGCTCCACCGCCTTCCGGATCCGGTCGAGCTGCGCGCGGACGTCGAGCCCGCCCTCGGTGGTGAGCTCCTGGCGGCGCTCGGGGACGAGCGTCACCTGGTGGGGGCCGATGCACAGCGCCGCCTTCACGACGTCCGGGGCGAGCCCCATCTCCAGGTTGAGGCGGGTCTTCAGGCGGCGGCGCAGCTCCTCGGCGTCCCGGTCCTGGATGTGGCGCCGGTCCTCGCGCAGATGGCACACGATGGAGTGGGCGCCGGCCTTCTCGCAGAGGAGCGCCGCCTCGACCGGGTCGGGGAGCGACCCGCGGCGGGCCTGGCGCAGCGTGGCCACGTGGTCCACGTTCATCCCGAGTCGGATCGGCCTCCTCACGCGAGCTCCCTCCGGACGGCGTCGGCCACGGCGCGGGCGAGGCGCCGGACCATCCCGGCGCGGGGCCCCTCTACCATGACGCGGCAGAGGGGCTCGGTCCCGGAGTATCTGACGAGGATGCGGCCGTCGGCGCCGAGCACCTTCTCGGCGGAGGCGACGGCCTTGGGGACGCCCCCCGCCTCCTCGAGCGGGGGCTTGCGCGTCACGGGCACGTTGAGGAGGGTCTGCGGGTACTTGACCAGGATCCGCGAGAGGCGGGAGAGCGGCTCGCCGCGCTCCGCCATCACGCCGAGCACGCGGAGCGTCGTGAGGAGTCCGTCGCCGGCGGGGGAGGCGTCGAAGAAGAGCATGTGGCCGGACTGCTCGCCGCCGAGCACGGCGCCGGCGCGGAGCATCTCCTCGGCCACGTAGCGGTCGCCCACCCGGGCCCGCAGGAGGCGGATCCCCCGGGCCGCGAGGGCGCGCCCGAGGCCGAAGTTGGCCATCACGGTCGAGACGACCGTGCGGCGGGGGAGCCTGCGGCGCTCGTCGAGGTGGGTCCCGCAGACGGCGAGCACGTGGTCGCCGTCGCGCACTTCGCCCGTCTCGTCCACGAAGATGGCGCGGTCGGCGTCGCCGTCGAAGGCCACGCCGAGATCGGCCTTCTCGCGGCGGACGACGCGGGCGATCTTCTCCGGGTGGAGGGCGCCGCAGCCGGCGTTGATGTTCCTCCCGTCCGGGGAGGCGTTCACGACGATGACGCGGGCGCCGAGTCGCTCGAGGAGGGGGCGCGCGGTGGCGGAGGAGGCGCCGTGGGCGCAGTCCACCGCGAGGGTGAGGCCCTTGAGGGAGGGGCCGAACGGCGCAAGGATGTCGAGGTAGTCGTCGAGGGGCTTCCTCGTAAGCGGCGCAGGGGCGCCGCGGCGGGTGGGGAGCTCGCCGTCCACCAGGAGGAGCTCGATGGCCTCCTCGGCGCCGTCGGGCATCTTGAGGCCCTGGGGGGAGAAGAACTTGATGCCGTTGTCGTGCGCGGGGTTGTGCGAGGCGGAGATGACGGCGCCGAGCGCGCAGCCCCACGCGCGGGTGAGCGCGGCGACGCCGGGGGTGCTGAGGACCCCGGCGCGGACGACGCCCACGCCCGCGGCGGCGAAGCCGGCGGCGAGGGCGCGCTCGATGGAGGGCCCGGAGGCGCGCGTATCCCTCCCGATGAGGACGCGCCCGCGGCCGGGGCCGTCCGCGCGCAGCTTCTCGAATCCCCGCGGAGCCTTCGAGGAGAGGATCGCGGGATCCTTGCGGAGGAGCTGCCCCACGGCCTGCGCGATCCGTGCGACGGCGCGGGGCGCGAGCGCGCCGCGGCCGGCGCGCCCGCGGATGCCGTCGGTCCCGAAAAGCCCGCCCATGGGGTGTGGAGTATATCAGAATCGAGAGGGGGGTGCAGGGATTGCCCTTTGCCCGCAGGGATTGCTCGAGTCATCGGAGCCGTCCGCCATGAGCCGGAGGCAAAGCCGCGGCGGCGCCGGCCGCGGAGCGGCCCGGGCGCCGCAAGCCCCGTGTTGCGCGAGATGTTACCGT
>JAHFOZ010000486.1 GCA_023261405.1 Planctomycetota bacterium | reverse complement strand
ATAGATGGACCCGTCCGTCGCCGCGCTGTACCCCGTCTGGAAGACCTTGTCCATACGATGAAGGGCGTCGCTTACGGCGTCATCTCAATCATGATAAAGTAAACTCTTTACTTCGTCATATATATTGTGATAAAGTAAACCGTTTACTTTATCATATCACCCAAGGTACGCCGAGAGGAGCGCGCGGTCCCTGAGGAGCTCCGACAGCGGGCCCTCGCGCACCCAGGCCCCGGACTCGAGAAGATACGCCCGGTCCGCCAGCCCTTCAAGAGAGTCGGCATTCTCGTCGCAGAGGAGGATCGGCGTCCCGCCGCGCTTCACCTCCCGGAGCGCCGCGTACACCTCCTCGATCACGAGGGGCGCCAGGCCCAGCGACGGTTCGTCCAGCAGCAGGAGCCCCGCCGCCCCCATCAGCCCCCGGCCGATCGCCAGCATCCGCCGCTCGCCCCCGGAAAGGCTCCGCGCCAGCTGCGGCCGCCGCTCCGCCAGCCGCGGGAACAGCCTGAAGACGCGGTCCAGCCCCTCCCTCCGGCGCGCCCACGCATCCGGAAGGTACGCGCCCATGAGGAGGTTCTCCAGCACCGTCATCTCCGCGAACGGCAGGTCCCCCTGCGGCACGTGGATCAGCCCCTTCGCCGCCACGCGCTCCGCGGCCCAGCCCGCGACGTCGGCACCGTCGAGCTCCACCCGGCCGGCGGCCGGCCGCAGCAGCCCCGAGATCGCGCGGAGCAGCGTCGTCTTGCCGTGCCCGTTCGGCCCCAGGATCGCCACCGCCTCGCCTTCCCGCACCTCGAGCGAGACCCCGTGCAGAACCTCGGAGCCGACGTACCCCGCCCTCAGGCCCGTCACCGAAAGCCTCACGCCGCGCCCCCCTCCGCCAGCGCCTGCCCGCGGCGGCCGAGGTAGACCTGCACGACCCTCGGATCCCGCAGCACCTCCGCCGGGAGCCCCTCGGCGATCTTCTCCCCGTGATGCAGCACCATGAGCCGCGAGGCCAGCGCGAGCACCGTCTTCATCACGTGCTCAATCATGAGGAGGGTGACACCGCGCCCGCGGATCGTCCCGATCAGTCCCCCCAGCGCCTCCCGCTCCTCGCGGTTGAGCCCGCCCACCGGCTCGTCCAGCAGCAGTATTTTCGGCCGCGAGGCCAGCGCCGTGGCGAACATGAGACGCTTCCGCTCGAACACGGAGAGCTCCCCGGCCGGTGTCGCCTGCCGGTCCGCCAGCCCGCACACGTCCAGCGCCTCGAGCGCGGCCTCCACCGCCCGCGGCTCGAAGCGGAGCGCGAGCCCCGCCCCGTCCCCGAACACGCCCCCCACAAGCACGTTGGTGAGCACGTTCTGCGAGGCGAACGAGACGGTCGTCTGGAAGGTCCGCGCCAGGCCCCGCCGGTAGACCTCGTGGGGCCGCAGGCGCTGGATCTCCTCGCCCCGGAGGAGCACGGTGCCGGAGCTCGCCGGGGCGAGACCCGACAGCACGTCGAAGAGCGTGGTCTTCCCCGCGCCGTTCGGCCCCACGATCGCGTACGTCTCCCCCTCGTCCACGGTGAAGCTCACGTCCTTCACGGCCACGAGCCCGCCGTACGACTTCGTGACGCCGCGCGCCTCGAGGACCGGGCTCATCCCTTGAACCACGGAGGGAGCTTGAACTCGCCGTCCGTGAAGGGCGCCGGCGACACCACCTTGTGCTGCCGGCCCTGGATCTGCACGATCAGGTGCGGCTGCCCCTTGTTCACGTCGGAAGTCTGCTCCGGGTACTGCTGCCCCGCGTGGTTCACGAAAGAGATGGACCCCGTGACGCCCCGCCACGTGAGCTTCTCCGTCTCCTCAGCCACCCTTGGGTAGTTCCGAGCGTCCCCCGCCTTCTTCGCGGCCTCCGCCCAGACCATGACCTCGTCGTAGCAGCCGCCCGCGTTCGCCCACCCGGGGAGCTGGCCGAACCTCCCCTGGTACTTCTTCCGGAACTCGTTCCCCTTGGCGTCCGTCGGCAACCCGAGCACGGTGGCCCACAGGATGCCGTTGGCGGCGTCGCCGGCCAGGTTCATGTACTCGGGCACGGAGGGTCCGTACTGCTGGTAGACGAGGCACGGCATCGGGTTCGCCGCGAACTGCCTGGCCATCGCCGCATTGTCGGCGGGACTGAACGTGGTCGTGAACAGGATCGCGGGCGGGTTGTCCCGCACCCGCGCGAGCATCGGCCCCCAGTCCGAGACCTTCCCGGCGCTGAACGCCTGCCGCTCGCCCGACAGCGTCCACCCGAGTTCCTTGATCTTCTTCTCGAAGCTGTCGGCGATCGTCTTGTCGTAGGGGTCGTCGCCCGAGAGGATGGCCGCCGTCTTCGCCTTGGGCGAGTACGTGCCGGCCTTGACCAGCTTGTCGAGCCAGAGCGCGAACCCGCCCCCGTACCACGTGTCGTTCGGGTCGCACTGGAAGATGAGGCCGTACTTCTTCGGGTCCTTCTTGTAGCGGTCGGTCCACGCCTCCTGCGTGTTCTGGTTGTAGTACGGCACCCCCGCGCCGGCCACGATGTCGAACTCCGGCCCCGAGGCGATGTGGTATCCGGAGAAGATGACGTCCGGCTTCTCCACGTCCACCGCGCGCCGGAAGGCGTCGGCGATGTGGTCGGTGAAGGAGTCGCGGTCGTCGATCACGGCCAGCTTGACCTTCTTCCCCGCGACCCCGCCTGCCGCGTTCAGCTCCTCCACGGCCAGGCGGACGCCGTTCTCCATCTCCTTGCCGTCGGCCGCGGCGATCCCGCTGAGGGGAAAGATGCCGACGACCTTGATCTCGTCCGCGGGGGGGGGTCCGCCGCAGCCCCCGAGCGCCGCCATCCCGGCGAGACCCGCGCCGGCCCTGAGGGCGCCGCGCCGCGTGAGCTTGACCATCTCCGCACCTCTAGCTGAAATCGATCTTCACGTCGTCGGCCACCGTGCCCAGGATGTGGTAGCCGCAGTTGGTCTCCTGCAGGATGGACCCGGGGACGAGTTCGCTCACCGGGCCGTGCGCCACGAGCCGTGCGATGAAGCGTTGCCAGGACATCCCGCCGATGCCGCAGTCGCCGTCCAGCCAGAAGCTGCGGTCGCGGGCACCCAGGATCTCGCGGGGCCCGATCGAGGCCGCCTTGGGAGGGCACCAGGACCAGTCGCCCCCGAAGGTGTGAAGCGCGTTCTGCATGATGGTCATCGGGTTGAGCTCGACGATGCGGCCGTGCGCCCGCTTGTAGGACTTGAGGTCGCCCTTGAACTCTAGGCCGAGGTGCGATTCCCAGAAGGCGATGTGACCGCACCAGCCGATGCCCCCGTAGCAGCAGTCCGCGCCGCCCTCGTCCTCGATCATCTTGTGGTAGTCGGCGATGTTCTTGTGCGTCGGGAAGTGGATGTTCCGGTCCAACGGGCGCAGGTCCGCGCGGATCTTCCGGAAGAACGACTGCTTCATGGAGGTCGCGAACGAGCCCTCCCAGTCGGGCGGCGCCGTGCGTCCCTGGTCGTCGGCGTACTCGTCCATGTTGTAGGTCACCAGATGCCGGCAGCTGATCCCCAGGCGGTTGATCATCTGGGCGGCGATCGCGTACTGCGGCACCGGCCCCACGGGCAGGATGAGGACGCACGTGCGCCCCTCCCCGCCCGCCTTCGCGATCCGCTGGACGATGTCGAGGGCGAAGCGGCTGTAGAATTGGACCTTGTCCTCGATCACCTCGACGCGGAAGTCTTTGTTCGGGTGCTTCGCGATGTCCTTCTTCCGCACCGCCCTCGCCCGCGCGCAGGCCCTTTCGTCACGGAAGGGGATGAACTTCGAGAGAGAGTAACGGAACGCCATGGCCTTCCTCCCCGCTTCAGTGGACCCTCGACAGCCTCCTCGCGAACGTCTTCACCCGCCGACGCCCCAAGGCCCGGGTGAGCAGGTCCTCCCTGGGAAATCCATGACCGAGGTGCTGCGCGAACCCTTCGGCATACTTCACCG
>JAHFOZ010000485.1 GCA_023261405.1 Planctomycetota bacterium | reverse complement strand
GGGCGTGAGTACTGGCTCCCAAGGATCCGCGACCTTCGCTCGCTGCGGTCCGAGGGGGGCCTGATACCGGAAGGCACGCCGGTCCGGAATCTCCTGCGCTGACGGTCAGGCCGCCAGCATGCCTTGGACCAGCGCCGCGTCATCGGCGCGCTTCACCACCACGCGCACCTCGTCCACGGCCGGATGCAGGTCCAGCGCCGCCGCCCGCAGCGCCCCGGCGAACTCCTTCATCGACGTGCCCAGGGGGGGGATGGCGACTGTCAACATCTCGAGCAGTCCCGCCTGCCGGAGGGCCCGGCGGAGGACGGTCTGCACGAGGTCCAGGCGGGTCTCGCCGGTGGCCGTCATGTCCACGGCATGGAGGATGGTCCTCACCTGCAGCGGCCCGGGACCGGTGCGCACCACCGTGCCGGGCTCCACGGAAGCGAGGCCCATGCGGGTCAGGTAGCGGTCCAGCTCCTCCTGCACGGACCAGCCGCCCCGGCGGAGGATCGCGTCGCTGTCGCCGCCCGAAAGCCGGAGGGAGGGGTTGGCCGGGCAGATGAGGACGTCCACGTACTCGCTCAACACGTCGCCGCGCACCACGCGCACCTGCATCACAGCACCCTTTCAGGCGGCGTGCCGCCTCTCTCCATTCCGTACTGCCCCGTACTGCACTTCGCCGTCTTCAGTATACCTCACGACGAAGCACCCGGGGGACCGGAAGATTTCGCCGGGAGTCGGAAGGAAGTTCCGCCGGCGGACGCTCCGCGGCCTTCCCGCGGATTCCTTCGAGGAAGCCACTCAAATGGCCTCTAGCGTGCATTTTACGCGACCTTGGCGTGATTGGCACGCGGGTTGCTTTCCTCCCGGTCCCTATGAAACTGGAACAAACCCTGCGGGAGGAAATCGGACAGCTGGTGGGGATGGTGGAGTCGTTGGCGCCGGAGATCCTGGCTCCGAGGCGGAGCTGGTTCTGCCGGGTGAGGTCGTACTTCTCGGGATTGGCGGTGTAGGATGTCGACCTACGGCATCGCGACGTCCGGACTGGGGGCCCTCGGGCAGTCCCTCAAGCTGGACCAGGCCGCCCACAACCTCGCCAACGTCTCCACCCCGGGTTTCCGGCGCGACCGCCTGAGCTTCCGCGAACGCCTCGTGGAAGCCCTCGAGGACCGGCCGGACCATCGGTACTACAACGCCCTCGTCGATCGCAACGGGGGCGCGCCGTTCATTGACGAGGTGCGCTTCGACCGCCGCCCCGGCGGCTTCGACACCACGCACCGCAACCTCGACTTCGCCCTCCAGTCCGGCGGCTTCTTCACCGTTCGGGACCTGGACAGTGGCGCCTCCTTCTACACGCGCGCCGGCAACTTCATCCTCGACGGCGAGGGCCGCCTCGTCACCGCCGACGGCCGCTGCGAGGTCCTCACCCGGGACGGCCGGGGCATCACCCTCGACCCCCGCGCCGCCGCCGACCTCCGCCTGACCGCCGAAGGCGCCCTCTTCCAGGGCGACGTCGAGGCCGGACGCCTGGCCGTCGTGGACTTCGACGACTACTCGAAACTGCGCAAGCAGGGCGCCAATCTCTTCGTAAACGCGGGCGGCACGGAGCTCCCCGCCACCCACGTCCAGGCCCTCCAGGGCGCCCTCGAGGTCTCCTCCGTCAATCCCGTGAGCGAGATGGTCGAGATGCTCAAGGCCATGCGGGCCCTCGAATCCAACCTCCAGATGATCAAGTTCCAGGACGCCACCCTGGAGCGCGCCATCAATGACGCGGGACGCGTCACCTCAAGGTAGGAGAAACCTCATGGCCCTCCGCGCCCTGAACATCGCCGCCACCGGCGGCCGCGCCCTCATGAGCCAGATCGACACCATCGCCAACAACCTCGCCAACGTGAACACCACCGCCTTCAAGCGCGCCCGCGCCAACTTCGCCGACCTCTTCTACCAGCAGGTCCAGCGCGCCGGCTTCGGCGAGGCGGGCCGCAACCAGTCCCCGACCGGGCTCTCGTTCGGCACCGGCGTCCGCCTCGTCTCCACCGAGAAGCTCTTCGACCAGGGCACCCTCCAGTCCACCGGCCGCCAGCTCGACGTGGCCGTCGACGGCGAGGGCTTCCTCCGCATCCAGCTCCCCGACCAGACCACCCTCGCCTTCACCCGCGCGGGCAACCTCAACGTCGACGCCGAGGGCAACCTCGTGACCTCCGACGGCTTTCGCGTCGACCCGCCCATCACTGTGCCCCAGAACGTCACCCAGATCCTGATCGACCAGACGGGCCTCATCCAGGGCGTGGACCCCCAGAACCCCCAGAACCTCGAGCCCCTGGGCCAGCTGGAGCTCGTGCGCTTCCTCAACCCCTCCGGCCTCGAGGCCATGGGCGACAACCTCTACCGCGAGACCCCCGCCGCCGGCCCGCGCGTCGAGGGCCGCGCCGGGGTCGACCAGGGCTTCGGGCTGGTCCGGCAGGGCTTCCTCGAGCAATCCAACGTCAACGTCGTGAAGGAACTCGTCGACCTGATCTCCGCGCAGCGCGCGTTCGAGATCAACGGCACGTCGATCAAGACGGCCGACGAGATCCTGCAGGCCGTCAACAACCTCCGGAGATAAGCGGTGACGCTCCTCCTTTCCGTCATGGTCACGTGCGCCGGCGGCGACGCGGTCGTCCTCAAGGAGAAGGCCCGCGCGGCCGGCCGCTATGTCCGCCTCCTTGATCTCGTGGACGGCGACCGCCTCGCCGAGCCCGCCCGCCGCGGCCTCGCCCCCGTCTTCCTCGGGCGCGCCCCGGAAGAGGGACAGTCGCGCATCATCACCGCCGACGAGGTCCGTGCCGAGCTGGAGCGTCGCGGGATCGACCCCGGGGCCTTCGAGTTCTCGGGCGACCGCGTCGAAGTGACGGCGGGCGCCTCCGCGGGCTTCGAGGATGCGCTCCGCTCCGCGATCGCCTTCGAGATCAAGCGGCATCTCCTCGAGCAGGAGGCCTCCCGTCCCGACGGCCTCGCGGTCCGCGTCCTCACGCTCTCCGCCGTCCCCGCCGCCGAGGCGGAGGTGGTCCTCGTGCATCCCCATGATTCGTCCTGGACCGTCGTGCTGGCCGTCCAGCCCGAGGGGAAGCGCATGGAGGTGGAGGTCCTCGTCCGAATCCTGCGCTCACGGGACGTGGTGATGGCGGCGCGGGAAATCGCCCCCGGCCGCGCCCTGGACCGGGCCGATCTCGAGGTCAGGCGCGTCGAGCTTGCCGAAGGGGATCCCGGCGTGTCCGATCTCCCTTCGCTCCTCGGGTCCACCGCCCTCGTCCGCATCCGTCCCGGCCATCCGGTCCTTCCGGCCGATCTGCGTCTCAAGCCGATCGTCCGCAAGGGGGAGGTCGTCCGCGCCGCGGGCGCCGACTTCGAGGTCGACGCCAGGGCGGTGGAGGACGGCGGGCTGGGCGTCGAGATCGCCCTCGAGTTCCTGAACACGAAGAATCGATTCCGCGCGAAGGTCGCGGCCCCGGGCCAGGTCCGCGTGACGGAGGAGAAGCGATGAAACTCTCGATGACGATCGCGTCGCTCCTGGCCCTCTCCGTCCCGGCGCGGGCCCAGTCCCTCCTCGGGGAGGGCAGCAGCAGCTCGCCGTACGACGCGGCGAAGAAGCCGGCGCTCAAGAAGCACGATCACGTGCGCATCCTGGTGCTCGAGAAGGCCCGCGCCCAGGCGGGCGCCGATCTGCGCACCGACCGTCGCTCGCGCTGGGAGGTCTCGCTCGACGACTGGGTCAAATTCGACCGCGAGGGCGGCAAGGGGCCCCACCTGCAGGGCACCAATCCGGCCATCGACCCCAAGATCGATCTCGACGCCCGGTACCGCCAGGACAACCTCGGACGGACGACGCGCCAGTTCGACCTCACGATGACGATCACCTCCGAGGTGATCGACGTCCGGCCCAACGGCAACCTCGTCCTCCAGGCGATCAAGCGCCGCAAGGTGAACGCGGACGAGGAGAC
>JAHFOZ010000057.1 GCA_023261405.1 Planctomycetota bacterium | reverse complement strand
TCGTCCACCGCGACGTGAAACCCGCGAACGTCATGCTGCTGCCGGGGGGCGGCGTGAAAGTGCTCGACTTCGGGATGGCCCGCCCCATCGAGGACTCGGACGTCTCCTCGACCCTCTGCGGCACGCCGATGTTCATGGCCCCGGAGCAGATCCTCTGCCGCCGACCCGACGCGCGCACGGACGTGTACGGCCTGGGCGCCACGCTCTACTTCGCGCTGACGG
Source organism: Planctomycetota bacterium (assembly GCA_023261405.1). Classification (GTDB taxonomy): domain Bacteria; phylum Planctomycetota; class MHYJ01; order MHYJ01; family JACPRB01; genus JACQFK01. Next base: position 15,655 of record JAHFOZ010000057.1, on the reverse strand, counting down.
GCCAGCCGCCCTTCAAGGGCCAGGACGTCTTCTACCAGCACCTCCACTGCCTGCCCGCCCCGGCGCGCTCGATCATCCCCGCGGCGCCCGCCGCCCTAGACGAGCTGATCCTGCGCTGCCTGGCCAAGCCGCCGGAGGAAAGGCCTGCTTCGGCGTCGGAAGTCGAGAAGGCGCTATTGTCCTGAAGCTCTCCGGCTTGCACTCCGTGTTAACGAATGTGCGGCGCTGAAACGTTAACAGGGGATCCGGTGCACGCGCAGCGGCGGGGCGTTGTGGTGGGCGAAGGGCCGCAGGTCGGGCTCGCCGCGCGTGAAGAGGTTCCCCTCGAGGCCGCGGGCGGCGTAAGTGTAGAAAAAGAGGCCGGACTCGAAGCGGTCGAAGCCCTGCAGCATGAGCAGCTCGCGGCCCGCCGGCTCGCAGGGGACCGGCGTGAAGCCGATGCGGAGCTTGTAGGCCGGAAGCCCGAGCGGCAGGTGGTGGCCGTAGCGGTTCGTGTCCATCCCCAGCGAGACCCACGCCGCGCGGCGCCGAGCCGCGAGGTCGATCACCTGCATGATCAGGTAGTGCTCGAGGTCCAGCGCCCGGTGCGCTGGGTCGAATGCGCCGTAGCCCACCGAGAGATGGTCCCCCGAATCGTGGACCAGGATGCCCGCGACGAGCGAGTCCTTCTCCCGAAGGTAGAAGCCGCGCCACTCGCGGTCGAAGCCCTCCTCGTGCTCGGCCACGCGGTCCCGCCCCCGCGGCCGCGCCACGATGGTCCGGCGGTACAGGTCCTTGAAGGCCTCGAGCCCGGAGTCTCCATGCTCCACGGACAGCGCGTAACGCTTCGGCACCTCCCGCAGCAGCTTGCGCGGTTTGTTCCGCGTGCCCGAACGGAAACTCCCCTCGATGTAGGCCTCCACCGAGACCGGCGTCGGGAGGACATACATGACATAGCAGGGCTTGTAGTTCCATCCGGCCGCCCGCCCCGCGCGGATCACCGCACGCGCCGGATCCAGGACGCGCACCCAGTCGGCGTCCGGAGGCGCGGCCTCTCCCCATGCCACGGTGGCGATCCGCAGGTCGAAGAAGTCCTCGAGTTTCATGGCGGCGGCCCGGCCCTCCAGCCTATCCGAGCGCGTCCGCGGCGTATATAATGGTGATCCCGCGGGACTCCCCCGCGGCAGGGTGGGGACTTCACGCATGCTCGGTCGCCTCTGGCTCCTCGGTCTGGCGCCGCTCCTCCTCGCGTCCCGGCCGCAGGACCTGCGACCCTTCGAGCTTGCGGACGGCGAGCGCGTGGCCTTCATCGGCAACACCTTCGTCGAGCGCGACCTCGAGCACAACCACCTCGAGACCCTCCTCACCACGCGCTTCAAGGACCGCTCGATCGTCTTCCGCAACCTGGGGTGGAGTGGAGACACCGTCTTCGGCCACGCCCGCGCCAGCTTCGGGAGCACCGAGGACGGGTTCAAGCACCTCGCCCGCCAGGCGGGCGAGCTGAAACCCACCACCGTCTTTCTCGCCTACGGCATGAACGAGTCCTTCGAGGGCGAGCGCGGCCTCGCCGAGTTCTCCAAGGGGCTGGAGCGGCTCCTCGACGTGCTGGCCTCCGTCCGCGCCCGCGTCGTCGTGCTTTCCCCGATCCGCCACGAGGACCTCGGCCGCCCGCTCCCCGACCCCGCCGATCACAACCGCAGCCTGCTCCTGTACATCGGCGCCCTCAAGGAGGCGGCCTCCCGGCGCAAGCACCTCTTCATCGACCTCTACGCCCTCCTGGGCGAGAAGCCCGGGACCGACAACGGCATCCACCTGAATGCCGAGGGCTACCGGCGCGCGGCGCGCGAGATCGGCAAGGTCCTCGGCCTCGAGCCCCGCCCCTGGAAGGTCGAGGTGGACATCGGCCGCTCTTCGATCGAGGCTCAGGGGACCCGCGTGCGCGACCTCGCGGCGGCCACGACACGGGTCTCGTTCGAAGCGACGGACGAGATGCTGCCCGGCCTCGCGGAGACCGGCCGGACGCTCTACGTGCGCGGCCTCAGCCCCGGGCGGTATGTCCTCAAGATCGGCGGCTCTGTCGCCGCCACGGGCGGCTCCGACGAGTGGGCGCGGGGCATCGATTTCCGGAAGGGCGGTCCCTTCGACCGGGTGGAGGAGCTCCGCCGCGCCATCGCCGCCAAGAATCTCCTCTATTTCAACTACTGGCGTCCGCAGAACGAGACGTACATCTTCGGCTTCCGGAAGAAGGAGCAGGGCCACCTGCAGCCGGAGACCCCCCTGTTCCTCCCTCTCATCGCTGACAAGGAGGCCGTCATCGCGAAGCTCCGCGTCCCCGAACCCCAACCCGTGACCCTGGAGCCTGAAAAGTGAAGATCCTTCTCGCCCTCGCCTTCGCCCTGGGTCAAGCTCAACCCGCGCCCCAGGCCGACAAGCCGCCCGACCCCGAGGAGGAGCGCAAGACCTTCAAGGTGGCCGACGGGTTCGAGGTCACCCTCTTCGCCGCAGACCCGCTCGTGGCCAAGCCCATCCAGATCAACTTCGACGCGCGCGGGCGCCTCTGGGTGGCCACCTCGAGCATCTACCCGCAGATCGGCGTGGGCGAGGTCCCGAACGACAAGATCGTGATCCTCGAGGACACGGACGGCGACGGCAAGGCGGACAAGTCCAGCGTCTTCGCCGACGGGCTCTTCATCCCCACGGCGGTCGAGCCCGGCCACGGCGGCGCGTACGTGGCCAACTCCACGGAAGTCCTCCACCTGGAGGACACCGACGGCGACGGGAAGGCCGACCGCCGCCGCGTCCTCCTCTCGGGCTTCGGCACGGAGGACACCCACCACATCCTCCACACCTTCCGCTGGGGGCCGGAAGGCGACCTCTACTTCAACCAGTCGATCTACATCCACAGCAACATCGAGACGCCCCACGGTCCGCGGCGCCTCGGCGGCGCGGGCATCTGGCGCTTCCGCCCCTCGACCCTGGAGCTCGAGGTCCTCTGCAAGGGGATGTGCAACCCCTGGGGCCACACGATCGACCCCTGGGGCCAGTCCTTCGGCACCGACGGCGCGGGCGGGGACGGCATCCACTTCCTCATGCCCGGCGCGACCTACCCCCACTTCCCCTCCGGCGAGCGCCACTTCCCCGGCCTCAACCCGGGCCAGCCCAAGTACTGCGCCCACGAGATCCTCAGCGGCCGCCACCTGCCGGACGAGGTGCAGGGCCACCTCCTCGCCAACGATTTCCGCGCCAACCGGGTGGTCCGCTTCGCCCTCACCGACGAGGGCGCCGGCTACTCCTCCAAGCAGGCGGGCGACCTCATCAAGTCCACCGACCGCGCCTTCCGTCCGGTGGACATCCGTATGGGACCCGACGGCGCCATCTACATCGCCGACTGGTACAATCCCATCATCAACCACGGCGAGGTGGGCTTCCGCGATCCGCGCCGCGACCGGACCCACGGGCGCATCTGGCGCGTGACCGCGAAGGGCCGGCCCCTCGTTCAGCGCCCCAAGCTCGCGGGCGCGCCCGTGACGGAGCTCCTCGAGCAGCTCAAGTCGCCCGAGGACTGGACCCGCCACTTCGCCAAGCGCGTGCTCTCGGAGAAGGACCCCAAGGAAGTCCTCCCCGCGCTGGCCGCCTGGACGAAGGCCCAGACCGACGAGCACGCGAAGCTCGAGGCGCTCTGGATGCACCAGGCGTTCGATGTCGCCGAGCCCGACCTGCTCCGCGCGCTCCTGCGCTCTCCCGACTTCCGCGCCCGCGCCGCGGCCACGCGCCTTCTCGCGCGCCGGCCCCGCTGGGTTCCCGACCCGCTGGGGCTCCTGGAGACGCAGGTGGCCGACGAGCATCCCCGCGTCCGTCTCGAGGCGGTGCGCGCGCTGCGCGAGATGCCCTCCGAACGCGCCGTCGAGATCGCGATGCGCGCGCTCGACAAGCCCACGGACCGCTTCCTCGACTACGTCCTCTGGCTCACGGCCTACGAGCTGAAGTCCGTGTGGCTCCCGGCGTTCGAGGCGGGCCGGGTGACCTTCGGGGCGAACCGGAAGCACGCCGACTTCGCGCTGCAGGCGGTGAAGTCGCCCATGGCGCTCAAGACGCAGATCGAGCGCATCAAGGCGGAAGGCTGGATGGCCGACGAGGCCCGCGCCGCCGCGCTCTCGATGGTGACGGCGTTCGGCACGGCGGACGACCTGAGGACCCTCTTCGCGGCGTCCTACGAGCCCGGGCTCCAGGCGAAGGTGCTGGGCGCCCTCGCGCGCGCGGCCCGGGAGCGGGACGTGAAGCCCGCGGGGGACCTCTCGGGGTTGCGGCGCCACATCGGGCACGCCGACGCGGGCGTGCGCTCGGCGGCGCTCGGCCTGGCGGGCGCCTGGAAGCTCGACGCGTTCCGTCCCGATCTCGCGAAGGCGGCCGGGGCGGGCGACAAGGCTGCGGTGGAGGGGCTCGCGGCGCTCGGGGGCGAGGAGTCGCTCAGGTTCTTCCGCGGGATGACGGCCTCCGCAGAGCCGCGCGCGCGGCAGCTGGGCGTGATCGGCCTGGCGGCGATCGACCTCAAGGAGGCTGCGGGGCTCGCCGGGGGCTCGCTCGCGGGCGACCCCACGGAGCTCTTTGCCGCCTTTCTCCAGAAGAAGGGCGGCGCCGAGGCGCTCGCCGCCGCGCTCGATCCGAAGAAGGTCCCGCCCGACGCCGCCAAGCTCGGGCTGCGCTGGATGTACGGCGCGGGGCGGCAGGAGCCGGCGCTCGTGGCGATCCTGAACGCCGCGATGGGGCTCACGACGAAGGGCCGCGAGCTAGCGCCGGAGGCGATGCGGGAGCTCATGGCGCAGGTGGCCTCGAAGGGGGACGCCGTGCGGGGCGAGCAGGTCTTCCGCCGGAAGGACCTGAGCTGCCTCCAGTGCCACGCCGTGGGCGGCGCGGGCGGCGCGGTGGGGCCGGACTTCATCAGTCTCGGGGCCTCGGCGCCGGTGGACTACCTGGTGGAGTCGATCCTGACGCCGGACAAGAAGCAGAAGGAAGGCTACGTCTCGATGGCCGTGATGACGAAGGCGGGGGACGTGGTGACGGGCGTCCGCGTGCGCGAGAGCGGCGAGGAGCTGGTCCTGCGCGACGCGATCCGGGACGAGATCGTGATCCCGAAGGTCTCGATCGAGGCCTCGAAGATCACCGGCTCGGTGATGCCCTCGGGCCTGGCCGACCTCATGACGGACGCGGAGCTGCTGGACCTGGTGCGGTTCCTCTCGGAGCTCGGGAGGGCGGGGCCCTACGCGGTGACGGCAGCGCCCGTGGTGCGGCGCTGGCGCGCGCTGGAGGGGGAGGCCTGGGTGCCGGCCTACAGCCAGGTCTCGGGGGTGCTGCCCGTGGAGAAGCCCACGCAGCTCCGGGCCGAGGTGGAGGTGACCACGCCGGGCCGTTTCCGCCTGCGCCTGAACTCCGCGAAGGGCCTGGAGCTCACGGTGGACGGCAAGCCGGTCGACGCGAAGGACGAGGTCGAGCTTGAGCTCGCGAGGGGCCTGCACGTGCTGGGCTTCAAGGCGGAGCCGCGCGCGGAGGGCCTGCGCTGCGAGTTCGAGGAGGCCCCCGGCTCGCCGGGTCGCGGTCGCGCGGTCGGGGGTAAGTAGCGCGCCGGGCTAGGTTCCTTGCCGGTGAATAGCACGCGCCGCCGGACCGTACCAGTTACCATGCGGACCCTGATCCTTTCCCTCGGGCTCGCCTCCTCGGCCGCCGCGCAGGAGGGTGCGCTTGACGTCCTCGACGGCGAGACGCTCTACGAGGAGGGGTGGCTCTTCTCCCTGGGGTACGAGCAGGTCCGGAAGAGCGGCCTGCTCGACGGCCGCGACCACAGGTCCGACCCGCTCGATCGGGTCCAGCTCGACCAGGCGGCCGTGCTGAGCGCGCACTACGGTCTGCGCTACGACCTCCAGCTCAGCGCCATCCTTCCCTATGTCGCGCGCTCGCTCGAGCTCGACGACCCCGCGGGTCCCGACCGCTCCTCGGCGGAGGGCCTGGGGGACATGACACTGGCCGCCAAGTGGCGCTGGTGGCGGCCCGCGATCGAGGGGACGGCGTTCAACTTCGCGGTGCTGGGCGGCCTGGACCTCCCCACGGGATCGGACAGCGAGCGGGACCACGGCGTGCGGCTCCCGGCGAACCTGCAGCCTGGGTCGGGCTCCTGGGACCCCTTTTTCGGCACGGGCCTCACCTACGAACCGGGCCGCTGGAGGCTGAACGGCTTCGGCTTCTACAAGCACAACGGCGAAGGCGGGCACGACTACAAACAGGGCGACCAGGTCTTCGTCGAGCTGGCGGCGGGGAACCGCTTCTGGCTGGAGCCCTACCCGGGCCCCTTCATGCGGGCCGACCTGCTCCTTCGCTACCGCCACGAGTATCGGGACTACGAAGACGGGGACATCGTGCACGACACCGGCGGGGACCAGGTGACGCTGGGCCTGAACTGGGCGTTTCGCCCCCAGCCCATCCTGGACTTCCAGGTCTCGGTGGAGATCCCCGTCTACGAGCGCGTCCAGGGCGTACAATTGTCCGAGGACTACTCTTTCTTTCTCGCTTTCGGATACCGCCTATGAAGAAGATGGCTGTGGCGCTCCTGCTCCTGGCCTCCTGCGGGACCCCGGGTGGGCCGGTGACTCCCCTGGAAGGCGACTTCGCGTTCCTCGAGTTCAGGCTCGGAAGCTGAACTTGAAACGAGGAGATGCCGGCTCTTGAACGGCTGCTCCGGAACCTGTACGGTTCCACCCCGCAGATCGACCTCGACAAGAAGCTCGCCCGCTCGCGCGCGGCCGCGCCGATGACGCTCGACTTCCAGAAGCTCGCCGACGGGATGAAGCGCGCGAACGTGGACCTCATGGGGATCACGGTCCAGGCGATGCTGGAACTGAAGGGCGGGAAGGCCCTCCTCCAGCCGACGGGCCAGGCTTTCCCCCTGGAAGGTCCGGGCCCCGCCGACGCCCCCTCCGCACGGAGGACCTTCCGCGTGCTCGACTGGAAGGACCCCGCGAAAACGCGGCTGGTGATTCTGCCCTGACGGCGAACCATTGCGGGGGCTCGTGATACCAATCCCCCGGAGGAACGAATGATGCTGACCTTGTTTGCCGCGGCCGCCCTCGCCCTGGTCCAGGAGGCGGATCCGAGGATCGATGCCCTCATCCAGCAGCTCGGCTCGGACGAGTTCGCCGCGCGCGAGAAGGCCACCGAGGAGCTCCGGAAGATCGGGGCGCCGGCGCACGAGGCCCTCAAGAAGGCGCTCGAGAGCACGGACCCCGAGGTCCGCACGCGCGCGCGCGCGCTCCTGGAGCCCGCCGCGAAGACGCGGCCGGCCGATCCCCCGCGGCGCGTCGCGCCCGGCGGGCGCGGCGGCTCGATCCAGGTGCAGTCGGTGAACGGGGACTCGACCACGAAGCTCACGCCCGCCGACGGGAGCGACCCCATCACGTTCCACCGCAGGGCCGCCGGGACGGTGAAGCTGGAGCATCCGGATGGCAAGGGCGGGACGGCCACCGCGGAGAGCGAGTCCCTCGAGAAGTTCCTCGAGGAACACAAGGACCTCGCCTCGAAGTACGGGATCACGGCGGATGGAATCGAGTACGGGGGCCTCTCGACGAGCTTCAAGGGCGGCTTCGTGCGGGGGCGCGGGCTGGAGCTTCCGAAAGGCTTCCGGCTGGAGGATCTTCTGGAGGATCGGCCGCGGCGCGCGGCGGGGGCCTCCTTCGAGAAGGTGTCCGACGCGATCCGCGCCCACTTCGAGATCCCCGAAGGCGAGGGGTTCACGGCCTCGGAGGTCCCGGAGGGGAGCGACGCCCACGCCGCGGGCCTGCGCCGCAACGACCTCCTGCTGGAGATCGACGGCCGGAAGGTCTCCACCCTGCAGCAGGTCCGCGACCAGTTGCGCCGGACGAGCACCCTCGGTATCCTGCGCAAGGGAAAGCGCGAGACGCTGGGCCCGAAGAAGGATTTTTGATCCCGCCGCTCCGGAAAATATCATTTCACGGTTTGTCGATGTCCGCATTACGCGGACTTTCCAGGAAGTAAACCGGGGTTAAAAATTTTCTTCCAAAACCGGCGCCCTCGCTTGACTGCCCCTAGGGCTGGGGGTATACTCCCGCCATACGTCGTACAGGTTGTGGGGACGTGAGCCACCGAGCGAGCCGCCTCGATCGCCGTTTGAGATAGATCGGGGAGGGGGAAACGGCCCGCCAGGGTCCCGGAGAGGGGAACCCCGTCCGCCACACCGGCGATCTTTTGTTCAAACGTAAAACAGGAAGTTTAAAATATTTGTCACTTCGCGAGGGGTGAGAGGAGGAAGCCGTGGAAACTTTATTCAATAAGACTGTCTCTGCATCGGCCGGGGAGGGCATGGGAACCGCCGTCGAGCTCAAGAAAAAGACCCGCCGCCTGGGGGGCAAGGGCCGGGGCCTGAAATTCAAGCGGGTTTACACCACGCCGGGCATCGATCCCTTCGATACCGTGACGTGGACGAAGCGCACGTCGAAGATCACCAACCCGGACGGCTCGACCGTGTTCGAGCTCAAGGACCTCGAGGTCCCCGAGACCTGGACCCAGCTGGCCACCGACATCATCGCCTCCAAGTACTTCCGCAAGGCCGGCGTCCCGGGCACCGGGCACGAGACGAGCGCGCGGCAGACCGTGACCCGGGTGGCGCGCTCCATCCGCAAGGCCGCCGAGGAGCTCGGCGGGTACTTCGCCGAGGCGCAGGACGCCGACACCTTCGAGGCCGAGCTCACCCACATGCTCATCAACCAGGTGGGCGCCTTCAACTCGCCCGTCTGGTTCAACTGCGGCCTCGCCCAGGAGTACGGCATCACCGGCCGGGCGGTGGGCAACTGGCAGTGGAACAAGACCACCAACATCATCGAGGAGAGCCCTGACTCCTACACCCGTCCCCAGCTCTCCGCCTGCTTCATCCAGTCCGTGGGCGACGATCTCATGGACATGGCCGACCTCGTCAAGCGCGAGATGCGCATCTTCAAGTTCGGCTCCGGCACCGGCACCGACTTCTCCCGCATCCGCGCCGAGGGCGAGAAGCTCTCCTCCGGCGGCACCTCGAGCGGCCTGATGAGCTTCCTGGAGATCTACGACAAGGCCGCCGGCGCCATCAAGTCGGGCGGCACCACCCGCCGCGCCGCCAAGATGGTCTGCCTGGACATGGACCACCCGGACATTGACACCTTCATCGACTGGAAGATGCGCGAGGAGGACAAGGCACGCGTCCTCATCGAGCACGGAGGCTTCCCCGCCGACTTCAACGGCGAGGCCTACCACACCGTGAGCGGCCAGAACTCCAACAACTCCGTCCGCGTCTCCGACGAGTTCATGCAGGCCGTCGAGGCCGACGGCACCTTCGACACGAAGTTCCGCAACAGCGGGAAGACCGCGAAGACCTTCAAGGCCCGCGAGCTCTGGGACAAGGTCGCGCAGGCCGCCTGGAAGTGCGCCGACCCCGGCGTCCAGTACGACTCCACCATCAACCGCTGGCACACCTGTCCCGTCACCGACAAGATCCACGCGTCGAACCCGTGCAGCGAGTACATGTTCCTCGACGACTCGGCCTGCAACCTCGCCTCCCTCAATCTCACCAAGTTCCTCTCGCCGGAGGGGATCTTCGACGTGGAGCGCTACCGCCACGCCTGCGAGGTCTTCATCACCGCGCAGGAGATCGTGGTGGACTTCGCGAGCTACCCCAACAAGACCATCGCCCAGAACTCGCACGACTACCGGCCGCTGGGCCTCGGCTACGCGAACCTGGGGACGCTCCTCATGCTGCTCGGGATCCCCTACGACAGCGACCACGGCCGCGGCATCGCCGGGGCGCTCACGGCCATCATGTGCGGCCGCGCCTACCGGCAGTCGGCCGAGACGGCCCGCAGCAAGGGCCCCTTCCCCGGCTTCGAGAAGAACCGCGAGCCGTTCCTCAAGGTCATGAAGATGCACCGCGACGCCGCCTACTCCCTCAAGGCGGAGGACGGCCCGGCCCACCTGCTCAAGGCGGCGCGCGAGGACTGGGACGACGCCGTGGCCCTCGGCGAGGCCTTCGGCTACCGCAACGCGCAGGCCACCGTGCTCGCCCCCACGGGCACCATCGGCCTCCTCATGGACTGCGACACCACGGGCGTCGAGCCCGACTTCGCGCTGGTGAAGTTCAAGAAGCTCGCCGGCGGCGGCTACTTCAAGATCGTGAACGAATCCGTGCCTGAGGCCCTCCGGCGCCTGGGCTACACGAAGCAGCAGTCCCAGGAAATCGTGGAATTCGTGACGGGCACGAACACCCTCAGGAGCGCCGCGCCGGTCTGCGACCGGGCCCTGGCGGAGAGGGGGCTCACCCCGGAGGAGATTGCGCGGGTCGAAGCGCAACTCCACAAGGTGTTCGAGCTCGCCCACGCGTTCAACTCCTTCGTCCTGGGGCAGGATTGCCTCAAGCGGCTCGGGATCAAGCCGGAGGAGGACGTCCTCGGGAAGCTCGGCTTCACCGAGGCGGAGATCGACCTGTCCAACGACGTCCTCTGCGGCCGGATGACCGTGGAGGGCGCGCCCCACTTGAAGGAGGAGCACCTCCCGATCTTCGACTGCGCCAACAAGTGCGGCAAGCACGGCCAGCGCTTCATCCACTGGATGGGACACATCAAGATGATGTCGGCCACCCAGCCCTTCATCTCGGGGGCCATTTCCAAGACGATCAACATGCCCGCCGAGACCACGGTGGAGGAAATCAAGGAGGCCTACGGGCAGTCCTGGAAGCTGGGCGTGAAGGCCGTGGCCCTCTACCGCGACGGCTGCAAGGCCTCCCAGCCGCTCTCCTCGAAGGCCGCCGACAAGAAGAAGGACAAGGCCGCGGAGGCGACCGGAAGCGGCCAGCTCGTGCAGGGCCAGCTGCTCCCCACCACGGTGGCCAACCCCGTGAGCCCTTCGGCCGCCAGCCAGACCCTCAAACGGTTCCGCCTCCCCAAGAAGCGCAGCGGCTTCACCCAGGAGGCCCGCGTCGCCGGCCAGAAGGTCTACCTGCGCACCGGCGAGTACGAGGACGGCTCACTCGGCGAGATCTTCGTGGACCTCGCCAAGGAGGGCGCCGCCTTCCGCTCCATGATGAACTGCTTCGCCATGGCCGTCTCGGTCGGCCTCCAGCACGGCGTGCCCCTCAAGGACTACGTGGACATGTTCACGTTCATGAAGTTCGAGCCGCAGGGGCCGGTGGACCACCCGAACATCAAGATGTGCACCTCCGTGATCGATTACATCTTCCGCCTCCTGGCCCTCGAGTACCTGGGCGAGACGGAGTTCGCGCAGGTCAAGCCCGCCCAGGTCGAGACCCGCGTGCGTCGCGCCGAGGACTTCATCCGCAAGCCCGAGTCCGCGCCTGCATCCGCCGGCGCTACGGAGGGCAGGCCGAAGGCCGTCGTGGGCGAGTCGAACGTGCTCTCGGAGCACCTGGGCAAGATGATGGGCGACGCCCCCTTCTGCAACCTCTGCGGCCACACGACCGTCCGCAACGGCGTCTGCTACAAGTGCCTCAACTGCGGGAACACGCTGGGCTGTTCATAGGAATCCGTCCCCGCCCGGCCGGTCCCGCATCGGGGCCGGCCGGGCGTTTTCTTCGGGTATACTTCCGGGGATGCTCCTCCTCCTGATCGTCGCGGCCTCCCGGCCGTTCGACTCCGCTCACGGCAGGCAGGACGACCCCGAGCCCCTCTTCCGCGCGCTCGAGACCGGGACGCCCCTGGAGGCGATCGACGCCGCCTCGAAACTCGCCCGCGCCTGGGACGACGCCCGCCTCCCCCGCCTCGTGCGCTCGCTCGAGGTCGCGCCCCCACGCGCGCTCCAGCTCCTGGGCGACCTGCGCACGGAGGGCACGGCGAAGCTGCTCCTCGCGAAGCTGCCGGCCCTCCTCGACTCCGGAAAGCCCGAGACCGCCCGGCAGGCCGTCGTGGCCGCAGGCCTCCGACGGCTGCGCGCCGCCACCGCGCCCCTCGTCGAGCGATTCGAAAAGCTCGACGAACGCGCCCTCCTCCGCGCGCTCGGGCGGATCTGGGACCGCACGCTCGACGACCCGCCCCTCGAGAAGGGCGATGAGATCGTCCGCCTCTCGGTCCTCGCGATCGCCCACCGGCAGGCCATGGGGGCCTCCTCCAGCGTCGAGGCCTGCGAGGCCATGCTCAAGGTCATGGGCGGCACCGAACTCGGAGACTTTCTGAAGAAGCACGCGGACCAGAAGTTCTTCGCCCGTGGGCACTGCGACGAGGCGGTCCGCCGGCGCGGCTTCGATCCCGCCAAGGGCGCCCGCGTCCACGAGGCGCTCCTCGCCAGCCCCGACGCGCTCCTCGTGGCCGACATCCTCGCCGCCTCCCCCCACGCGCTGCCGGAGGAGGCCGTGCGGAAGCGCCTGGACGACCGCCGCCCCGCCGGAGTCGACCTCCTCGTCTGCGACGCCGCCGCGAAGCGCCTCACGGGGAAGGCGCCCGCCACCCGCGAGGAACGGGACGCCCTCCTGCGTTCCCTCCGCAAGCCCGACTGAGGCGGCGCGCGTAGTAAGACCAGATGAACGGGTTGATCCTGGCGCTCTTCCTGGCCCAGCAGAACGATCCCGCAAAGCTCGTCGAGCTCCTGCGCTCGGACCTGGTCGTCGAGCGGGACGACGCTTTCGGGCGGCTGCGGGAGCTGGGCGAGCGGGCGGTCCCCGCGCTCGAGGAGGCGGTCCGCGACCCCGACAGCGAAGTGTCCGGCCTCGCGCGGGAGATCCTCCGGCGCATCGAGATCCGCCGGAGCATGAGCCCCGCCCTGCGGAAGGCGCTCCCGCTCGCCGAGACGCGCATCTACGTGGCCGGCAGCCGCGCCTGGGCCGCCGCGTTCCTCGAGGCGGTCGAGCTCCCCGGCCCGGGCCTCGGCCGGCAGGACCTCGACCCGCTGGCGGGCTTCGCGCTCGCGGGCGCCGAGGGGACCGGCGACCTGCGGCGCATCTGCGAAGCGGTGCGCGAGCGCCGGCTGCGCGGGGCGGTGCCCGAGCTCCGCAAGCTCCTCAAGCACTCCAGCCGCGACATCATCGCCGCCGTGGTCGAGACGCTCGGATGGGTGGGGACCCGCGAGCTCGTGCCGGAGATCCTGCCGCTCCTCGAGGAGAACTATCTCTATCTCCGCGGGAGCGCCGCCGCCGCGCTCGGGCGGCTCGGGGCGAAGGAGGCGGTCCCCGCGCTCCTCGAGCGGCTCAAGGACCCGCAGCCCTACGTCCGGCGCCACGCCCTCGACGCCCTCGGAAGGATCGGCGCGCCGGAATCGGCCCCGGTGTTCAAGGCCCTGCTGAAGGATCCCGAGCTTGGACCGACGGCGGCGCGATGGCTCTGCACGACGGGGGATCGCGACGGGGTCCCTCTCCTCCTGAAGGCCTGGGACTTCGCCGTCTCGACCGAAGGCTCGGGGCGCTCGACCTTCGGGGCCGAGTTGGATTCGCTCAACGCGGTCCGCAACCCGGAGGCCTGGAAGCGGCTCGCGGGGAAGCGCTGGGAGGAGGATCTCAGCGAGTTCCCCAGGGAGGCGGCTGAGCGGTTGGCGGCGGCCGCGGGGATGAATCTGGAGTGGAAGGACGCCGTCCCGGGCGCACCCCACTTCTGGTCGCCCTTCCGCCGCACGATGGACGGCATGACGCTCCTCGAGGCGCTCGAGGCGCTGATGGCCGACCTTCGCCTGATCATCCTCGAGAAGGACCTCATCCGCATCGTGCCGCGCGACGAGGGCCTCAAGTTCTGGAAGGACTGGTGGGCGGCGGAGTCGGCGGCGAAGAAGTAGGTCATCCGATTCCATGCAACCGGCGCGGGCCTGGCCCGTCCTTCTGATGTGCCTCGTATCACGGACAAGCCCCGGCTGGAAAGCTCGATGAACGTCCCCCTCCTCGAGGATCTCTACCGGCGGGTGTACGGCTATCACCTGCGCCTCGCGGCCGGGGACCGCTCGGTGGCGGAGGAACTCTCCCAGGAGACGCTCCTCCGCGTGATCCGCTCCCGGGACGGGCTTCGCGACCCGGATCGCCTGGTGACCTGGGCCCTGCGCATCGCCACGAACGTCAGGGCCGACCATTTCCGCCGACGTTCCGGTGTGGGGCTGGAGGCCGGGATCGGAGAGTTGCGCCCGGCGCCAGGGGCGGACACCCGCGAGGAAGCTTCAGGCGCGCTCCGGCATCTCCGGACCCTGCCCGAGGACTATCGGGCGGCGATCACGTTGAGATACTTCGAGGACATGAGCTACGAAGAAATGTCCCGTATCCTGGAGCTGCCTGTGGGGACCCTCAAATCCCACGTGGCGCGCGGGCTCCGGCTGATCCGGAAGAGGATGGAGGACGAAGGCCATGGATTGCCGTGACGTCGACGAGCGCCTGGAGGAAGCCCATCTCGAGTTCCTTCCTCCCGCTGAGCGGCAGGAGATCCGGGAGCACCTGGAGGGATGCGCGACTTGTCGAGAGGGAATGAAGCGGGTGGACGAGGTCGAGCGGCTGCTGCGTCGAGCCGGAGAGGAACCGGTGGCCGTCTCAGGCGACGAGATCAAGGCCGGACTCGAACGGGCAAGGTCCCTCGCCGGCCCGCGGCTCGCGTGGGTCAAGGTCCTCCCCCTCGCCGTTGCGGGACTCTTCTTCGGGGCCATCCTCCTCTGGTTCCTGGCGGGCCCGGCTGGAAAGGATTGGGGGACCGAGCTGACCTATCGGATGCTCCTCCCGGATTCTTCCGAAAGCGAAGCCGGGCGCCTGGCGCCGGAAGTCAAGCGAGTGCTCGAACGCCGTCTCAAGGACGTGGGCTTCGGTTCCTCCGAGATCGCGTTCGAAGGAGACCTCGTCCGGATCAAGGTTCCGGGCGCCGCGGCGAAGGATGTCGCCCCGATCAAGCGGGTCTTGAAGAGGGTCGGTCACCTCCAGTTGCGACCCGCGGCGGATTGGAAGATCCAGGATCAGTACAAGTCGGATGGTCTCGTCCCCGAGGGCTACGAGGCCTTCGAGAACCCCCACCCCCAAAGCACCGGCGAATATGGGCCCTGGTCCCCCAAGCTGCTGGTCCACAAGAAGTCCGTGATCGAGGGCCGACACATCATCAAAGCCGAACCCCAGCAAACAATGGGCATCCGCGGTGAGGAGTGGGTGACGGCCTTCGAGCTTGACGCGGAAGGGGCCGTGCTGTTCGACCAGGCGGCGAAGGAGCTTTATTACCGCAGGCCTCGCGGAATACTCGCCATCCTGATGGACGGGGTCCTCCGGAGCGCCCCCATCGTAGTTACTGAGTCCCTTCATGGCACCGGCCAGATCTCGGGGGCCAAGAGCGAGGAAGACGCGAAAGATCTCGCGATCATCCTGATGAGCGGCGGGCTCCCCGTCCCGCTTGGCAGGGAGGTTGAGGGCGTGAAGTCTCCCGGCGAACCCGAGTCCGAGCGTCCTTACGGCCCCGGCAAGTAGGGTGAGACCCGCGCGTTTGATTCAAGGAGTGTCGAATGAAACCTGGAACACTACATCGGCGGATCATCTTTGCACTTCTCCCTTTCTTGGCCCTCTCGGTCCTGTCGTTTCGCCCGCAGGACGACCCTTCGGTCGAGCGGCTTGTGAAGGGGCTCGATGCCGACTCCATCGAGGCTCGTGCCGAAGCGGGAGCCCGGCTTCTCGAAATCGGTAAGACGGCAATCCCGA
>JAHFOZ010000484.1 GCA_023261405.1 Planctomycetota bacterium | reverse complement strand
TGATATCGGAAACGCGGGCCGTGATCCAGAAAGCCGTCTAGACGCCCCAGGCCGCAGGAACCTCGGGCGAGCGCAACGTGCCCTTGAGGTAGAGGAAGCGCGCCGTGACCAGGGCGAAGGCCCGGCGGAGGGGGGCCGCGGCGTCCGGACCCTCGAGCAGTTCGAGCGCGCGCAGGGCGGCCTCAAAGGTGGACCGTCCCTGCTTGAGGTGCTGGGTGCGCACGGTCCAGAAGGAGGGCGGCCCGTCCGGCAGCTGGACGAACGGCAATTCGGAAATCCCCGGAAGGCGGCGGCTCATGCGGGCGCACTGCCTCCAGCTGCCGTCCAGCACGACGAGCCCGAGCCGTCGTCCCGCCGCGGGCCGCATCCCCGGCTCGAGGAGCGGCGCGCCCGCCCTCGGAAAGAGCAGCCGCCAGTCGATCGAGCCGCCCTCCAGGGGTTTCGGATCGAACGGCGGATCGGCGTCGAGCACGCGGGTGCCCTCGACGATGCGGGCGAACAATCGTCCCGTGTTCGTGGGCTTGGACCGTTCGCGCGGATGCTGGACGATGGCGACCGGCGTGGCGAAGCGCAGTCGGGGCAGGAGGTCGCAGGCGCAAGTTGCGGGAGTCAACCCGCACCCGGGGCATCGTGACGCGCGCCGTCCCCGCTGATGGGTCACGACGCGGCGAGCCAGCGGCGGAAGTCCTGCTCGAGGGCGTCGGGCTTCATCGACGTCGCCTTCTCGAGCGCCTGGCGGCAGAGGGTCACCGGCGGGGCGAGCGGGACAGCGGCCTTCACGGTCCGGATGTGGCGCAGGAACTCCGCGAGCTTCCCCTTCTCGTGCAGGTAGAGGAAAACGGCGCGCGCCAGTTCGTAGTGGAGGTGGCGCGTCCCGGGCTCCCCCCAGAACGCCTTGCCCTTGAAGAGCACGAGGTCGGCCAGGCGGGGGAGGCGGTCGATCGCAGCCCGGACGTCCCTCACCGTGTCACCCCGCTCGGGGATCGGGACTCCATCCTCGATCCGGAAGCGCTGGTAGAGCGAGGCGAGCCCCTCGTTCGCCCACGGCGGGAGGATCCCCAGGTCGTCCTCGAAGATCGAGTGGGCGTACTCGTGGGTGAGGGTCCCGGCTCCCGCGGAGAAGTTGACCGCGATCGAGCGGGAGATCGGGATGTAGTAGCCCGCCAGTGCGTCCCGCTCGGGGGACTCGATCTTCGCGAACGCCTGGAAGGCGGTCTCGTTCCGAAAGAGCCGGATGAGGAGCGGGAGGCCGGTGGGGGTGAGCTCGAGATGCTTCACCAGCGGCTCGTGGAGACGCTTGATCGCCGCCACCGCCTGCTCCGCCGCGGCGCGGTCGGTGTCGGCCGCCACGGCCAGGAAGCGCTCCTCGTCAATCATGAAGTGGACGTCCGCGCCGAAGGCCTTGCGCGCGTGGTCCCGGAAGCGCTGCTCGTTCACCCAGGGGAGGCCGCTCACGTAGGCCTCGAAGTCCTTCTGGACCTCATCGATCTTCCGGCCCAGGGCCACCTCGAGCGCCGAGCGCCCCGTGGGGTCGCGCCGGTGACTCTTCCGGAACTCCTCGAAGAACTTGACCAGGAGTCCCCTGGACTTCAGGTAATGGGCCAGCCGCATCGAGAGCGTGTTGTGGAGCCCCCTCCGTCCGGGCTGGCTGAAGGCCGTGAGGTCCATCTTGAGAAGCGACGCCAGGGGCGGCAGGGTGCCGCGCTTCAGCGCCCCGCGCAGGAGAGCGGCGCGCGGGTCGAAGATCGAGACCTCCTCCGCCGGTTCCTCCACGAGGATCCCGAGCGCCGCCGCCGCCCACGGGAGGGGCGTGGGCGTCCCCAGGTGCTCCCCGAGGAGGAAGATGAGGACCACGTTGGGTGCGAAAGAGGCGGCGATCTCGTCGTGCACCAGCAGCCGCCGCTGCACCACGTCGTAGAACGCGGGGAGCTCGATGGGACGCTCGTAGCGTTTCGCGGTGTACGCCTTGACGCCCTCGGTGTCCTTGAAACTGAGCACCGTGAGCGTGTTCTGCGGCACCGGGACGAAGGCGTGCTCCCGCAGCGCCGCGACGAGCTTTCCGAGAAGCGTCCGGAGCGCCGCGCGCCGGGACTCGTCCGCGTCGGACGCGAGGATGAGCCCCTTGTCGATCGACTCGCAGGCGAAGCCGGGGCCCAAATCCCTGCGGGCTGCCGCCAGGGGATCAGCCTGGGCGCCAAGGAGCAGGAGGAGGGGAAGGAGTTTCATCGGCCGTCAGGGAAGTATACCCGGAACGCCCGTAAGAGATTCAGGTGACGCGATGACGATGCGCCGGCTCGCGCCCCTCCTGCTGGTGGCGACCTCCCGCGCCGCCTGGGGGCAGGCCGCCGCGGCGTACGATCCGCAGGGCGTCCACGTGGATGCGGCGGGCGTGCTGCGGAGCCGGACCGTGGATCCCGACCCGCGGCTCGCCGAGCTCCGGAAGCCCGCGAAGTCGGCCCCGAAGGACGGGAAGCTCCTCTACGTCTCCCTCCCGCGCCTCCTCGCCGAGGCCCGCCGGCTCGCCGACGCGGGGAAGCCCCTCCCGGACGAACTCCGATACCTGGGCGGGATGACGAAGCTCCAGTCGAGCTGCGCGGCCCCTCGCTCAAGGTGAACGGCGGCCTCCTGGGGAAGCCGGAGTCGAAGGCGGAGGACATGTCCGCCGCGGGCCAGCGCTTCGCCAGGGCCTGCAACGAGAACTTCGATGCCCTCCTGCGGACCCTGCTCTCGTGGGCGGACCTCTGCAACCTGGGGGACCTTGCGGTCCTCGGCGCCCTGATCTCGGGCGAGGGCCTTGCGGAGAAGGCGGGGTGGGACCTCGCGTGGGCGCTCGACCCGAAGGGCTTCCCCGTCGCCCGGATGCCCGCGCCCACCTCGGCGGCGACCCTGTGCGCCGTGACCGTCTCTGGAAACTCGGCAATCTTCGTGAGCGGCGGCATATGGATCAACCCGGCGGAGTGGTCGGTCAAGCGTGCGCCCGACGACAAGCTCGGTGCGAAGGCGCTCCGCCCGCAGGAGGGGTGGAAGACCGCGGGGAAGTGAGATCAGGGGGCGGGAGGGGAGTCTCGCCGGCGACGCTCCGCAAGGGCCAGCAGCGCCTTGACGTCCGCCTCGTCCTTTTCGCGCCCCGTCTTTTTCGTCAACACGAGATCGTCCAGGCAAACGAACGGGATGCGCACCGAGTCGAACTCCGCCTCGAGGCGGCGGGCGTAAGCCGTGTCGAAATCATCCAATCCCCAGGGCTTAGTGAAGATGTCGACCCGGATCTGGTCCGCGAAGATGAAGACGGGGCGTCCGAGGATTTCCTTGGGCGCCAGCTCGCGGGCGATCCCGAAACCGACCTCGGACAGGGCCCCGATCAGACGGGAGACGTTGTCCTCGCGGGGCCGCACGAAGAGGTCCACGTCCAGCGTGGCGCGGAGAACACCGTGAGCGATAGCAGCCCAGCCGCCGATGACGAGGTAATCTACCTTGCGGCGCCCGAGGTGCGCGCAGAGCGTCGGGAAGTCAGGATGGAATAGATCAGCGGGGAAGGGAGTCCTCCTCCTCGTGCCGCAGGAAGTCCTCGATGCGGTCAAAGGGCTTGAGGAACGGTCGGGCGAACGGATTGTGGAGGGCGTGAAAGAGGCGGAACGCCGCATTGGCCTGTCGCAGCCGGTCCTCGGGGCGGAGCGTCAGGGAGAATTCAATCAAGTCCTCGGGAATCTCGATGGCCCTGCGCATGGCTCCCATTTTAGCAGGGGTCCCCGGGGATAGCCAGCCGGCTTCAGTTCACCGGCTGGGCTTCACCGGAAGAGCCCGGCGCGGGCTCGACGATGCAGCTCAGGCCCCCGGCACGGTCCACGCGGATCATGACGGCATGGCGTCCCTCCGCGAGGTCGACCTCGCCGGCTCCCAATTCGGCGCCCTTCACCTCCAGGTTCACGATGCGGGCGTCGTTGAAGCGGAACGTAAAGCGGCCGCGCTTGAGGACGTCCACTT
>JAHFOZ010000483.1:775-3988 GCA_023261405.1 Planctomycetota bacterium | reverse complement strand
TCGGCGGCTCCGCGCTCGGCGCCACCGCGATCCACACGGCGCTCAGCCACCGCTACCACAACCAGCTCGCCGCCAAGGACCGCGACTTCTGGCCGCGCTTCTACGTGCTGGACAACGTGGACCCCGAGGAGACCCGGGCGCTCCTGGAACTCCTGGACCCCAGGGAGACGCTCTATCACGTCGTGACCAAGTCCGGCGACACCACCGAGACGATGGCGGGCTTCCTCACGATCCTCCACCGGCTCAAGGAGGTCGCGGGCGAGCGGTGGAAGCAGAACCTCGTCTTCACCACGGACCCGAAAAAGGGCTTCCTCCGCAAGATGGCGCAGGACGAGGGGATCGCCTCCTTCGAGATCCCCGACGACGTGGGCGGCCGCTTCTCCGTCCTCACGCCCGTGGGGCTCCTCCCGGCGGCGATGCTGGGGCTCGACGCGGCGGCGATCCTCCGCGGCGCCGCGGAGATGCAGGGGATCTGCGAGGGCGCCGACGCGCGCCGGAACCCCGCCTTCGTGTTCGCGCTCGTCTCCCACCTGCTGGACGTGAAGCGGGGCAAGCGCATCCACGTGATGATGCCCTACTCCCGCGCGCTCCGCGACGTGGGGGACTGGTTCCGCCAGCTCTGGGCGGAGAGCCTGGGCAAGAACCCGCAGACCGGCCCCACGCCCGTGCTCGCCCTCGGCACCACCGACCAGCACTCCCAGTGCCAGCTCTACATGGAGGGCCCGAACGACAAGTTCACCGTCTTCCTCGAGGTGGAGAAGTTCCGACACGACGACACCGTGCCCGCCGCGGCCCCCCCCGACGCCTCGCCCGCCTTCCTCCACGGGAAGACCTTCTCCTCCATCCTGGGGGCGATGAAGGGCGGCACGGAGGCCGCACTCACGCGCGCGGGCCGGCCCAACGCGACCCTCTGCTTCCCGGACGTTTCGGAGCGCACCGTGGGAGGGATCTTCTTCCTGCTGGAGGCCGCCACCCTCTTCGCGGGCTGGCTCTACAACGTCAACCCCTTCGACCAGCCGGGCGTGGAATCGGGCAAGAAGACGGCGTTCGCGCTCCTGGGCCGGCCCGGCTACACGACGCCGCCCATCCCACCCCTCGACCCTCGCTACACGGCCGGGGCCTGACGCCGTTCGACCGACGCTTCCATCACGCGGAGGAAGTTCCCCCCAAGGATTGTCCGCACGTCGGCCTCCGCGAAGCCGCGCGCGAAGAGCCGTTCCCCGTTCTTTCCGCTCCTTCCCCTGCCAAGCCTCCCCACAGGCCTCCACGCGCCCCTCCCTCCTTGACTCCACCCCCCCGTTTGCACATCCTATACCCTCACTCGGTGCGATCGCCGGCATTTGACTCCCCGGGCCACTGCTTGGGGAGATCCACGATGAAAATGGCTCTTGTTCTGGCCTTCTGGGGGATCTTCGCGGCCGGTTGCAGCGACTAGCCCGATCCTGTTTCACAGGACGAGACGATGACAGTAATGGAGACAACGGCCATGAGACAAATCTTGATCGTGCTTGCCCTGGCGTCAGCAGGTTGCGGGTCGGCAGGGGCGCTCCATTCCGATCCGGCGTATCGGGAACGGGAGACGCTGCAGACTTCCGTGATGAAGGACGAAAAGGCCATCCTCTCCGAGGACTCCATCCAGAAGCTCCTCGCTTCACGCATTGTGATCCCCGATAAGACCAAGCTTGCGGTCTTTCCCCTGGAACACCGTGGCCTTCATGGCGAAGCTTGGATGGGACACAGCTATACCCGCCCCATCGAATTCATCCAGGCCGAGAAGGAGTTCCTCACCGCTGTGGAGGACCCCTTGATGAAGACCGGCCGGTTCAAGGAGATCTCCCACATGCCGCGTCTGCTCCTCCCTTCGGAGCCGTCGCTCACGCGCCTGCGCGAGGCCGCGGCGCTCATGCAGGCGGACCTGCTTCTGGTCTACCGCACGCGCAGCGAGCTCGTCACGTCGCGGGGGTTCCTCTTCTTCAGCAAGGATGAAGTGGCCGTCAACAGCTCGATCGAGCTCTTCCTCATGGACGTGAAGACCAGTGTCGTCCCATATGCTGAAACCTTTGACGGAGTCCACACGGAAAAGGAGGTGAGCGCCGATCGGGGTATCGTCGATACCCAGCGGCGTGCGGAAAAGGAGGGCACTCTCAAGGTGATCCGGAAGGCCACAGAGGGGCTGGTCGGATTCCTGGGCCGGCGCTAGAGGCCATTTCATAAGCCCATCGCTTTTCGTAACTTTTTGTCTCATGAACAGCGTTCTTTCTCTCCTATGGATTTGGATCGTGTACAGGCAGAGTGGAAGCTTGGTCACTTTTCCCTTGAAGAACTTCCCGAAGTAGCGGCGCAGCTGATGGTTCAGGGATATGAGGGAGGCGCCATACTCGAACTCGCCAGCTTTCGGGCCGCTCTTTCACCTTGAAGCTGATCAAGCAGGTCCAGGCAGGTTCGTTCAGGCGGCGGTTGCCGCAGACGGCGAACCACCGGGGCGTCGTCGACTTGTCGACGTACTCCAGCAGCGTTTTCGAGTTTCTCTTTCGGAACGCGACCTGATCGATCCCCCAGGGATTGGCCGCTTCGGCGACCCGCAGTTGCGTTTCCCTCAATTCGGTCTCCGGATCCTCCCGGCGCAGGGGCCAATTCGTCCGGTAGGAGCCCGGGGAAGGCGGCCAGGATCGCGGACCGCAGGATCATTCGTCTCATGCGCGCCTCTCAGAATTCGAACCCTAGGGACAGCGTGGCCGCCACGCTCCGGACCCAGCGCTGGTGGGCGTCGTGGTACCCGGTCTTGTCGAATTCCAGGAGGGGAGCGGCGGTCGGCTTGACGCTCGTTCCGATCCTCCAACTGAGTTCGAGGACCGAGACCGTGTAGCATTGTCCCAGCTTCCTGCCGCTGCGGTTTTCCTCGAAGTTGGTGACGGCGACGGACAGGGTGCCCACGCCGAGACCGTCGGGCACGACGTACTCCGCGCCGAAGGGGATGGAGAGCCCGCGGGCGGAGCCATTCCGGCCCGTGCCCTCCGCGACGAAGGGAACGTAGCGGAACCCCGCGCCGATGCTCCAGTGCAGGAAGGCGCGGGGAAACTCGCCTTCAGAGGAGATCCGCCCCCGTTCGTCGTCCCCGAGCGTCGTGGGGCCGACCCGCACGCTCAGTTCCACGCCCGGGCCGTTCCGGAGGTCGAGGTCGCCGTCCCACGCCATCCAGAGCGCCTTGGCGGA
>JAHFOZ010000483.1:0-765 GCA_023261405.1 Planctomycetota bacterium | reverse complement strand
TGCACGCGCGTCCAAGGGGGGGCATATCGTCGGGCGCCTGCGCGGAGGCGACCCCGAGCGCGAGGGTGAGGAAGCCCATCCGGTCACTCCTTCTCCCTGAAGCCCCGGCGGTCCCGAAGAACGGACGCCGGCCGCTTCCGCTTCCCGGTCGCTGCCTCTTTCTGGATCATGCCCCTCAATCCAGGAAACGCCGACGTGCCTGGATGACCCGCCCCTCCAAGTCGTAAAAGACGTAGTCCCAGTAGACTCCCGCCGGACCAAAAGCGGAGGCGAGGCCCATTCGGAAGACCCAGTACACATCACAGGTGACAGGCGCCGTCTCCAGATCGCGCTCGATCACCTGGGCGGCGAACTGCATGAACCCGTCGTCCCGATTCTCTGTGACGCGTCTGCTCCTCAGCGGCTCTCCCCACCGCTCCATGATCTCCGCACGATCCGACCCGGGGGGATAGAGCCGGTCGAGCGTGTCCCTGTGCGAGGACTCGGAACGCTGCAGGATCGTCTCTCGATCCGGAAATAGGAAGGAACAGGAGGCAAGCCAGGCAACGAGTGCCGACGCGCCCGCGCTGCGCGCAAGTTGACTCTTCATCATTTACCCATCCGACTCTGCGGGGCCACTTGAGTACGCACCTGATATGCAGATGTGGGTAGTCTCCCGGAATCGCTCCGCTTCATCACCCTTCTTCATCATGTCGTCTCGCTCGCGATGCCTCGAGGTACCGATCCATCAACATGGGCTTGCCTCCCTCCCAGCCGTCGCCCAGC
>JAHFOZ010000056.1 GCA_023261405.1 Planctomycetota bacterium | reverse complement strand
TGCACATGGTGGGCGGCCCCGCGCAGATGGACCTCTACGACTACAAGCCGCAGATGCGCGAGATGTACGACAAGGAGCTGCCGAACTCGATCCGCGCCGGGCAGCGCCTCACGACGATGACGTCGGGGCAGGCGCGATTCCCGGTCGCGCCCTCCAAGTTCAAGTTCCACCAGCGCGGGAAGTGCGGGATGTGGATGACGGAGCTGCTCCCCTGGACCGCGATGTGCGCCGACGACATGGCGTTCATCCGGTCGATGCACACGGAGGCGATCAACCACGAGCCCGCGATCTGCGCCATGCAGACGGGGAGCCAGGTCACCGGGAGGCCGTGCCTGGGGTCCTGGGCCTCGTACGGCCTGGGCTCGACGAACGCGAACCTGCCGAGCTTCGTGGTGCTCGTGGCGACGCCCTCGAACCGTGAGCAGGAGCAGGCGATCTCGGCGCGCCTGTGGTCGTCCGGGTACCTCTCGGGCGAGCACGCGGGGGTCTCGTTCCGCGCCAAGGGCGACCCGATCCTCTACATCAACAACCCACCCGGGGTGCCCGACGGCGTCCGCCGCGCGACGCTGGACGGCCTGCGCGAGCTGAACGAGATGAACTACAAGGAGGTCGGGGATCCGGAGACGCACACGCGGATCAGCCAGTACGAGATGGCGTTCCGGATGCAGTCGAGCGTGCCCGAGCTCACCGACCTCTCGAAGGAGCCCGCGAGCACGTGGGAACTCTACGGCAAGGAGGGGCAGAAGCCCGGGTCGTTCACGAACTCGGTGGTCATGGCGCGGCGGCTGGTTGAGCGCGGCGTGCGGTTCGTGCAGATCTACCACAACAACTGGGACCACCACGGGAACGTGGCCGGCCGGATGCCCTCGCAGTGCAGGGACGTGGACCAGGCCTGCTACGGGCTGATCCGCGACCTCAAGCGCCGCGGGATGTTCGACAACACGCTGGTGATCTGGGGCGGCGAGTTCGGCCGCACGATCTACTCGCAGGGCGGCCTCTCGAAGGAGAACTACGGGCGCGACCACCATCCGCGCTGCTTCACGATGTGGATGGCGGGCGGCGGCTCGAAGGGCGGCACGATCTACGGCGAGACGGACGACTTCAGTTACAACATCGTGAAGGACCCGGTGCACGTCCGGGACTTCCATGCGACGGTGCTGCGCCTCCTGGGCTACGACCACGAGCGCTTCTCGGTGAAGTACCAGGGCCTCGACGCCCGCCTCACGGGCGTGGAGCCCGCGAAGGTGATCCCCCAGCTCCTGGCGTAGAGGGGGCGTGGCACGGGGTGCGGCGGCGGTCCTCCTGGCTGCGGCACTGCTTCAGGCGAAAGAGCCCAACCTCCACTCGATCGCGGCGGACCTCGAGACTCCGAAGATGGCCGACGGCGAGCCCGCCGTCGGGAAGCGGGTAAAGCAGGTCCTCTCCGGCTTCGAGGGCACGCAGGTCTATCACGTCCTCTACCTGCCGACCGACTGGGAGCGCGGGAAGAAGTACCCGGTCCTCGTGGAGTACGCGGGGAACGGCGGCTACACGAACGCCCTCGGGGACGTGTCCGAAGGCACGCCGGAAGGGAGCAACCTCGGCTACGGCGCGAGCGGGGGCCGCGGATTCCTCTGGCTCTGCCTGCCGTACGTGGATGCCGCCGGAAAGAAGAACGCGCTCAACTGGTGGGGCGATGCGGACGCCACGGCCGACTACTGCCGGAAGGCCGTGCGCGAGGTCTGCGCGAAGCACGGCGCCGACCCGGAGCGCGTGGTGCTCACCGGGTTCTCGCGCGGCGCGATCGCCTGCAACTACATCGGGCTCCGCGACGACGAGACCGCGAAGCTCTGGCGGGCCTTCATCGCCCACAGCCATTATGACGGGGTCCGCCGCTGGGGCTACGCGGGGGACGACCCCGAGTCCGCGCGGAAGCGGCTCGAGCGCCTGAAGGGCCGGCCCCAGTGGGTGAGCCACGAGCGCTCCGTCGAGGAGACGCGCAAGCACCTCGAATCCACCGGCGTGAAGGGCGACTTCACGTTCGTGCCGCTGCCCCACCCGAACCACACGGACGCCTGGGTCCTGCGCGAGCTCCCCGAGCGCCGCCGCCTCCGCGAGTGGCTCGCGCGAATCTTGCGCTGACGGTCAGGATGCGCTCGATCAGTTATCCGACTCGTCGCCGGCGACATTGCCGGTCGCGAGGCCCCTGATGAGGGCGAAGAGGCCGATGCAGAAGAGGATCGGCGGATAGATGAAGATCGTTCCCGCCATCCACCCCAGCCCGAACCAGACGGCGGCGATGACCATCATGATGATGCCGCCGAGCACGCCCTTGCGGATGCCGACCTTCTCGAGGGCGAACACGTCGTCCCCGCCGTACACCTCAAGCGCCTCGTCCGCATCGTCCCCCGGAACGACCCTGACCTCGCGGACCTTGGTGCCGGAGGGGACGTAGCCTTCCTTGCCGGTGACCGAGCGGGCCTTGAGCCAGAGGTCGCCGTCCTCGAGGATGAAGAACCGGCTGCCCTTGCGGAGGCGCAGGACGACAGCCGCCTCGGTGGAGGGGCGCTCGCGCACTTCGACTTCGGGGTCGAGGAGTTCCACCCTGCGAAGGGCGGCGGCCGCGGATCCTATCGGGGCGAGTGGTACCGCCGTCCCCTTCACGCCGCGGCCGCAGTGGGGACACCCCTGGATCCCCGCGGGACGCAGCTTCCCGCAGTAGATGCACTTCGATCCCGCCGCCGGCGTGGCGGCGTCCTCGATCACACGGAATCCGTCGTCCCCGGCCGGCACGGCCACCGGGGCGGCGCACTTGGGACAGTTCACGGTCTTTCCCGCCGACGTCTCCTGGACCGCCAGCTTCGCCCCGCACCCGCCGCACCGCACGTGGATGGGCATGCGGGAAGTATAGCACCGGTCGCCTGCTTCGGGGTGCGTGTCACGGGGACTGCCTGGGGCTCTCCGTGACATCTTGTCACGGGGAGCCCCAGGGGTTCCCCGTGACGGGCGCTTATTTCTGGGCGCCCTCGAGTTCTTTGAGGAAGGGCGCGCCCGCGGGGCCGGACTTGCGGAGGTCCTCGAGGGCGCCGGCGCGGTCGCCCCGGGCGGCGCGGGCGCGGCCGCGAATGGCGTAGGGGGTCTGGCCGCCGTCCTTCCCCTTGAGGATCTCGAGGGCGCGCGTCGCGTCGGCGATGGCCCCCTCCGCGTCGCCCTTCATGAGCTTCGCCTCGGCGCGGTACATCCAGGGGATGTGGTAGCCCTCGGGCTTGCGGCGGATCGCCTCCGTGGCATCGGCGATCGCGCCGTCCCAGTCCCGGTCGAGCTTGAGCCGCACTCCCGCGCGGCCGTTGTGGGCGGGCGCGAGGTGGACCCCCATCCCGATCAGCGTGTCGAAATCGGCCCGGGCACCGGCGGCGTCGCCCTTCACGAGCCGATGGCTCCCCCGGAAGATGTACGGCTCGGCGAAGCCGGGGGCCGCGAGGATGGCCGCATCGAAGTCGGCGTCCCCAGATTTGCCGACCCTGGGGAGGGCCCACGCGCGGCTGTAGAGGGCCAGGGCGAAGCGGGGCCGGAGGGCGAGCGCGGCGTCGTAGCAGGGGATCTCCTCGGCGGGCTTCGATCGGGAGAGGCCGTCCAGCCAGTGCAGCTCCTCGACGCCGTCGCGCGACCCGAACTTCCGGATGCCCTCGGCGCAGATCCGGCGCGCGCCCGGGAGGTCGCGGCGCAGCCAGGCGAGCATGGCGGCGGCAATCTCGCGGCGGACCTCGTCCTCGAAGCCGGCAGCAGTCTCGAGATGGGCGGCCCCCTCGCGCGCCAGGCGCTCGGCCTCGTCGCGCTCGGCGGGATCCTCCGCGGTCCACATATTGATCGAGGCGAGGTAGGCGCGGCGGAGGAGGACGCGGCCGAGCCGGTAATGGGCGGGCCCGGGGCGCGGGTCGAGCTCCGCGGCGCGGCGAAAGCAGGCCTCGGCCTGCGCGGTGAAGCCGCCGGCCTCCCAGACCTCGCCGCGGCGCAGATGGGCCAGCGGGAGATCGGGCGCGGTTGCGAGGGCCTGCTCGACGAGGTCGCGTGCGGCGTCGAGCGCGCCCCTCTCGAGGTGGGTGCGGGCCGACTCGAGGAAGTCGCCCGCGCGGGCGGCAAGCTCGCCGCGGCGGGCGCGCGCCCGGGAGTCCAGGGCGAAGCCGGCCGCGACGAAGAGCGCAACGACGAGCGCGATCCGCAGCGGGTTCCTCGCCGCGCGGCGCCAGGCGCGGGCGAGGGTCGAGACCGGGCGCGCCTCCACGGCCTCGCCGGCCAGGAAACGGCGGAGCTCCTCGGCGAACGCGAAGGCCGAGGGATAGCGGCGCGCGGGGTCCTTTTCCAGGGCCCGGAGCGCGACGGCGTCGAGCTCCCAGGGGAGCGTGGGAACGAGCTTCCGCGGCGGCACGGGGTCGTCGCGGAGGATCTTGTCGTAGACCTCGGAGACGGACTGCGCCTCGTGGGGCGGGCGGCCGGTCAAGACCTGGTAGAGGATGGCGCCGAGGGCATAGACGTCCGTGCGTGGCGTGATCTCGTGGCGGCCGCGGACCTGCTCGGGGGCCATGTACATGGGGGTGCCGAGGACGCTGCCCGTGTGGGTCAGGGCGGGGCCGCTCTCGGCGAGGTGGGCGAGGCCGAAGTCGGCCACCTTGGCGGCGCCGTCGCGGCCGACGAGGATGTTGTCGGGCTTGAGGTCGCGGTGGACCACGCCCTTCTCGTGGGCGTGGTGGACGCCGCGGGCGGCCTGCTCGAGGAGGGCGACGGCCTCGCGGAGCGGGCGGGCCGTCCTCCCGAAGGGCTCGCCTTCCACGAGCTCCATGACGAGGGCCAGGCGGCCGTCGACGCGGCCGACGTCGTGGACCCGGACGACGTGCGGGTGGTCCATGCGGGCGAGCGACTGGGCCTCGCGGTGGAAGCGCTCGCGGACCTTCCCGTGGGCGAGGAGGGAGTCCTTGAGGAACTTGAGCGCCACGGGGCGGCCGAGTTCTCGGTCGGTGCCGCGATGGACCACGGAGACGGCGCCCTCGCCCAGCTTCGCGCCGACTTCATAGCGCGGCGCGCCGGGGTCGCCCCGGCGGCGCAGGCCGTCGAGATCCTCGAGCAACTCCTCGAGCTGGGAGGGGCGGAGCCAGCCGCGGGCGACGAGGGTCTCCTCGAGGGGCGCGAGCGCGGGCGTCTCGTCGAGCTGTGCCTGGGTGACGAGACCGCGGGCCACGGCAAGCGCGCCCAGGCGGAGGCGGCGGGAGGCGGCGAGGTCGCCGCGGATGCGGTCTAGGAACTGGGCGGTGGCGCCGGGGTCGGTCGTGTCGGCGTCGCCCACGGGGCTATCCTGCGAGGAGATCGCGGATCTCGTCGGAGAGCTCGCAGGCGGAGGTGACGCGGCGGGCGAGGCGGTCGCGGATGATCTTCTCGAGACGCTCGCGGGCGTAGGCGAGGTGGTCCTTGACCTGCTGCTCGGAAAGGCCGAAGGCGCGGCCGATGGAGGCGTAGGTGGGGGCCTCGCCGGCGCCGTCGATGCCGTTCCAGGCCTCGTAGACCTTGAGGTTGGCGGCGCGGTCCTCGGCGCCGAGCTGGCGGCGGAGCTCGGCCAGGCTCTCGGCGAGCACCTCGGCCGCCCACTGGCGGTCGAAGACCTGCTCGGGGCTGGAGCGCCCGCGCTCGGCGAGGAACTCGGCGGTTTCGAGCGACTGGACGTCGAGCGAGACGACGACCTTGCCGCCGCCGCGCTTGAGGCGGCCGGCGTCGCGGCGCTCGACCGAAAGGAAGTTCCGCAGGACGCCCTTGAGGAAGGTGCGGAAGCGGGCCTGGGTACGGTCGTACCTGGAGAGGACGTCGCCCTCGACGAGGTAGCCGAAGAACTCCTGGGTGAGGTCCTTGGCGTCCTCGATCGTGGCTTTGCCGGCGGTGCGGATGAACTTGTAGACAGGCCGCCAGTAGACGAGCGCCAGGTCGTTGAGCGCGGCCTCGCGCTCGGGGGTCGCGGGTCCCGCGGCGCCGAGAAGGGAGGACCAGACCGTCTCCGGGAAGGCCTCGCGGTTCCCGCCGAGAGTGGTCTCGAGCTGTCCCATCGGGCTCCCATTATGCCGTGAGGCGGCCCCACGGGCAATTGTCAGCGGGGGGATTCGAGAGGGGGGCGGCCCACGCGGACCCGGAGGCGATTGAGGAGGGAGAGGACCCGGGGGCGGGAGACGAGGCCCCGCTCGAAGCGGAACTTGCCCGGGAAGTCGATAAGGAGGAGGCCCGCGAAGATCGTCAGGAGGCCCTGGCCGGGGACGCCGGGGATGGAGAGGACGAGCCCTACTGCGACCAGGAGGACCCCCAGGAGGTTCCTGGCGATCTTCTGGACCCAGGGCGAGACGGGGCGGCGACGATTGACGAAGTAGTCGGCCGGGAGGCGGGCCACCACGAGGAGGCAGGCCCCGGTGCTCAGGGCCGTGGCGGCAACGATCAGCGCGGCTCCCAGGAGGAATCCACGACCTCCGGGCAGCGTCACTTCAGGTGGACCTCGGCCACCAGGGGCAGATGGTCGGAGGCGCGCCGCGCCGCGGGCGTGGTGGAGCGCCGGACCGCGAGGAGCTCCGCATCGCCCCGCACGTAGACGCCGTCGAGGGCGCGGACCGGCGCCCAGGCGGGGAAGGTCCACTGGGGCGAATCCGTGCCGCGGAAGCCGGCGGGGACCAGGTAGCGGGGGCCCAGGGTGCCCCAGACGTCGTTGAAGTCGCCCGCGAGGACGACCGGGGCCCGGGAGTGGGAGCCGCGGAGGGGCGGGCTGGCCAGGAACTTCGCCAGCTGCCGCGCGCGGAGGAACTGGGAGAGCCCGAGATGCATGTTGAATAGAACGACGGTCCTCGACCGGCCGCGCCGCGTGACCCGCACCCGCGCGTAGAGGACGCTCCGCCGCCTCGAGAGCGGCAGCGAGAGGTCGATGTTCCGGGCCTCGACGATGGGGAAGCGGCTGAGGATCGCGTTCCCATACCAGCCGCCGCCGCGCACGCGAACGTTGGGGAAGAACGCGCGGTGGCGGAACCCCAGGAACTCTCCGAGCAGGTCCACCTGCCGGTGCCGATTCGAGCGGGCGGCGCCGTCGTCCACTTCCTGGAGGAGCGCGAAATCGGCTTCGAGCGGGGCCACGGCGTCGCGGATGCGCTCGGGGCGATACTTGCGGTCGATGCCGCCGATGCACTTGTGGACGTTGTAGGTGACGACCTTCAGGCGCATGGGACCCTTCCGGCTCCCGAAAACGATCGGTAGACATAATACGTCCCGGCGGCGAAACCGAGGGTTCCGGTTGCGAGGGCCAGGGGGAGGCGCGCCAGGGTGTGCAGATTGGGCCCGGTGAGAAAACCGTTTCCCACCGGGGCCTCCAACAGAAGCCGGGCGGGCGCCGCCGTCCGCATGGAGGAAGGGGAGCAATCTGTGTGCCAGAAAGCGGGGCGGTGACAGAACGGACGGAGTGCGTTATGGCCGGGTAAAGCCGTGGCGGCGGGCGGACTCGAGGGTCCAGGGCTCGCGAAGGGCGTCGAAGAAGGGCTTGCCGGCGGGGGTGAGGAGGCCGGCGGAGTAGAGGATCTTGGGGTGGCTCTCCGCCGGGAAGGTGAAAGCGATCCGGACCTCGGGATCGACCGCGGCGTCCGTGGCGTAGACGATCCCCGCCTGGGCGCCGCCCTGGGAGACCTTGGAGAGAACGTCCCGGACGTTGGCTCCCATGAGCACCCGGCCGGGCAGGGCGATCTTGAGGTGGGCGAGCGCGGCCCGCGCATACTTGCCGGCGGGGGCCTGCTCGTTCACGAGCGAAAGGCTCTCCAGGCCCTTGAGATCGGGATCCTTCGCCTCCTTCCGCACGACCAGCACCAGGCGGT
Source organism: Planctomycetota bacterium (assembly GCA_023261405.1). GTDB lineage: Bacteria > Planctomycetota > MHYJ01 > MHYJ01 > JACPRB01 > JACQFK01. The sequence goes on along the minus strand of JAHFOZ010000056.1, from coordinate 8,204 downwards.
TCGAGAGCCAGTCCAGGCGTTCCCGCGGTCGCACTTCATCAAGCCACTCGGGCGAGGCGGAGATGAAGAGATCGGCCGCCGCGCCCTCCTTGAGCTGCCGCGCGAGCGTCGAGGAGGCCTCGAACTGGAAGCGGACGGGCCGCCCCGTCTTCTTAGCCCACTCCCCCGCGACCTCGGTCACCAGCTCCTTGAGGCTCGAGGCGGCATGGATCGCGAGCGGCTGGGGCGCCGGGTCGCAACCCAGCAGCGCCGCGAGCAGGAAGCAGGTCTGTCTCATCGGGACTCGAGGCCCCGGATCCACTCGCCGATCAGCCGCACCGCCGCCTCGTCGACGCGCGACGTGGCGAGCGGGGGCATCTGGCCTGGCCCCCGGCGCGAGATTCGCTGGAGGAGGACCGAGCGCTCGGGCCGGCCGGGGTCCACCAGCCTGGCGCCCTCGATCCCGAAGGCGTCGTGCAGCGGCACGACGCCGAGCAGGTTCATCTTCGCCTGGGCCGTCGTGGACTCCAACTCCATGAGGGCGTTCCCGCCTCCCGCCTCGACGTGGCAGATCGAGCAGTTGGCGTGCAGGTAGGACCGCGCGCGGGCGTCCAGGTCGGCGCCGGCATCGTAAGGGTCCGCCAGCCTGCGATGACGCTGCGGAGAGAACGCCAGGAGCTTGGAACGGCCGCGCTGCACCTTCGACCGCTTCGCGACCTCCTCGTCCGCCTCCTTCTCCTTCAGCCCGCGACCGATCAGCTCCTCTTTCAAGCGCTTGACCGCCTCCGCGCGGAAGTCGACGCTCAGGACGCCCATCGATTCCAGCGTGCGGAGCTGGTCGCCGCGGTTCATCTGGAGCTCGCTCAGTCCGAGTACGAAGTTGGCCGCCCGACTGTGGCAGACCATGCACTCGGTCCGGCTCGGGTAATGCCAGGTCTGCGCGCGGCGGCCGCCGGGCGTCCTGATCTCGTAGTCGCGGTTCAGCCCCTCGGAACCCACCAGCACCGCGTCCCTCTGCGCCTCGTCCCATGCGTAGGAGTAGCCCGCCCATTGCCCTCCCTGCCGCGTCATGAAGCGCGTCTCGATCCAGCGACGCGACGCGGGGTTGCCCTCCTCGAGCTCCAGGGCGAAAGACTTGACGAGCACCGACCCGTCCGGGAAATTCCAGCCGCGGTCGCGCGTGACCTCGATCCGCGGATCCGCGCCCGGCAGTGCGATGAAGCGCTCTTTGAAGGTCCCGTCAGACCATAAGGGCGAGTTGACCGAGTAGGGAATGAGCGCGGGCTCGACGCGATGTCCAGGCACGGAGGCGAAGAGGCCGCTCTCGCTCAAGCGGGTCGGGAAGGACGGAGGGGCGGCTTCCTTCGGGATTCGTTCCAGCCTGTAGAGCGCGCCGCCGCCGTGGTCGGCGATCAGCACCTCGCCCTTCGCATCCGTCCCGAAGCCGGTGATCTGGAGCGTCGTCCGGGCCAGCTCGCGGTGCCACGCCGCGCGGCCGTTCTCCTGCTTCACGCCCCAGATGCGCCCGGTCGACCAGTCGCCGTAGAGATAGGCCCCGCGCAGCTCCGGGAACTCGTCGCCGTGGTAGACGACCCCGCCCGTGAGGGAGCGGAGCTCGGAGTGCGGGTGCTCCACGATGGGCTTCGAGATCGGCGTGGGCCCCGCCTTGCGCGAGGGATAGAACGGATGGCCGCCTTCCATCACGCTCCAGCCGTAGTTTTCGCCGCGGCGCACGAGGTAGGCCTGCTCCCAGAGGTCCTGACCGTTGTTGCCCACCCAGAGGTCGCCGCTCTTCCGGTCGAAGGTCAGGCGCCAGGGGTTGCGGAAGCCGTAGGCCCAGGTCTCGGGTCGCACGCCCGCCTGCCCGACGAACGGGTTGTCCGCGGGCACGGAGTACGTCATCCCTTCGGCGGGCCGGTCCACGTCGATGCGCAAGACCTTCGCCATGAGCCGCGAGAGGTCCTGGCCCGAAAGGTGCCGGTCCGAATCGGACGATCCGTCCCCGGAAGAGACATAGAGCATCCCGTCCGGCCCAAAGGCCAGGTCGCCGCCGTTGTGGCCGTCCGACTCCCACTCGAGGATCAGCTTCGCGGAGCCGGGAATGACCGCATGGGGAGGCGCGCGGTCCACGGTGTGGCGCGTGACGCGAGTCTTCTTCGGGCCCCCGTTCAGCGGCTCGTTGCTGCCCACGAAGAGCCAGCCGTTCTTGAGGTAGTCGGGATGGAAGGCGAGGCCGTAGGCGACTCCGTCGATGCGGAGCAGTTCCTCGACGGACTCCTTCACGCGGGCGACCCGGCCCGCGCCTCCCCAGGCGGTGAGCTGATGGATGAGCAGCAGGGATTCCGTGCCCGGTTCGTGGGCGACCGCGATCGGGAAGGGAATAGCGAGGTCCGGGAAGACGCGTCGCACGCGGAAGGGGAGCGGCGGATCGGGCGAGCCCACGACGCGCGAGGTCGTCAGCGGGACGCGAGGCAGGGCCGGCGGACTCGCGAAGCGGACGGCGACTTCTCCGAATTTCCAAGAGTCCCCGGGTTCCGGGCGGCCGCCACTAGGGAGGAAGGCGTGCCACGGGATGTGCCCCTCGACGAAGCGGTCCCGGACCGCGATCGTGAACGCGAGTTCGAAGCCGCCCGGCAGGGACTTCCCGGACGCGTTCCCGGCGGTGTCCACGCGGAATTCATAGGAGCCTTCGCCCGGGGTGACGGTCAACGCGAAGGGGAGCTCGCCCTGGAAATACAGGAACTCGCGGTCCCAGAGGAACCGGGCGTCCCGCCAGGCGGCCTCGTCGGCGCGGCCGTCGAGCGTGACGGGCGCCTCGGTCCAGCGGCACTCGAAGCGGCCCCCGGCGCCCGGGAGGAGGAGGACGAGCGCCGCCAGCCCTGCGCGCGACATGCGGCCCATCCTACCATGGAGCGGTCCGCTCGGCGATCTTCAGGCCCCGCACGGGGGCCCTCAGACTATCCTCATTTGTCCTGCCGTACCGCGAGGTCGTTCGCAATGGGGGTCGCACCCTTGCCCTCTTCGGTGAAGGCATTCCCGTAGAGGTACTTGAACCGGACTTCGTCGAGCGTCGGCAGCGTGGCTGCCTTCTCCCAGGCGCGGTGGACGCGAGCGAGGTAGGTCGATGCCGAACGCATGCCCCAGTCGCAGTTGGGGCCGTGAGAGTGCGTCATGCCGCGGTATTCGCGTGGGGTGAACCTGGACTGGGCCGGGGTGGCGGCCGCTTCCTTCTCGAACCGCGCGGCGCGGTCGGCGTGGTGGCTCCGCATGCTTTGGAGCCCATCCGGCTTGAGGCCCATCTTCCCGTCGAACCCGGCGCGCCGCAGCACGAGGGAGTCGTCCAGGAAGCCCAGGAAGATCTCGGGCGCCACGTACCCGGCGATGTAATGAAAGACGCAGCCCTCGGGCGTCAACACGAACGTGCAGATGTTCTTCGTGAGGAAGGCCTCCGACGCGCTGGTGAAGATGCTCTTCTCGGCCTCGTTGTCGGTATTGCAGAAGCCGGCGGAGCGGTTGAACCAGGCGCAGACGAAGTTCGCGTTCGCGAGCTCGGCGACCTTCGGGTCCGAGAACGTCACGGTCCTCAGCACGTCGCCGGCCGCTCAGCAGCCCTCCTTGTCCATGTCTCCCACGAGCTGGTGGAAGAGGATGGGCTTGCCCTCCCGGGCCGCGCGGGCCTTCGCCTCGTCGAGGGACTTCTCCCATTGGATACCGCGGTTGTAATCCTTCCAGGGCTCCTGCGCCTGGGCGACCCCGGCGACCGCGAGCAGGATGGCAAACGCGACGGCGAACGTTGACTTCATGAAGCACCTCCAAGGCATTGGACGCTGCGGGGAGTGGCGGGTTCGCTCGAATTGGATCGATTGCAATCGTGAATTCCTGACCCGGCGGGACGGACCTCGGGGTATGAGGATCAGGGGATGTCGATAACCGATCGGAGATGACCATGCTCGTCTGTCTCGTCCTGGCCGCCCTCCAGGAGCCGGTGTCCGTGAGCCGCGACGCCATCCAGCCGCACCTGGCGATCGACGCCGAGGGCGCCGCGTACGTGACCTTCATCCGGAACGGCCAGATCGAACTGGCGGTGTCGACGGACAAGGGCAAGACGTTCTCCCCGCCCGTCGTCGCGATCGACGCGAAGGGCAAGGCGCGGGGCGGCATGCAGCGCGGGCCGCGCGTCGCAGTCGACGGGAAGAAGACCGTCTATGTCACGGCCCCGCTCACGTTCGACGAGGCGGAGTTCCAGAAGCGCTACCCCACGCAGGACCTCTACCTCGCGGTCTCGACCGACGGGGGCAAGACGTTCGGGAAGCCGGTGATGGTGAACGACATGCCGAAGAAGGCGCCGGAGTCGCTCCACTGGCTGGCCGCGTCCCCCGTGGAGGGGGCCTTTGTCGCGTGGCTCGACCTGCGCCAGCGGGAGAAGGGGCAGGACCTCTACTTCGCGAAAGTGACCGACCAGGGGCGGAAGGTCTCGCGGAACGCGCCGGTGGCGACCACGCTCTGCGAGTGCTGCGCGCCCGGCCTCGCGGTCGACGGCAAGGGCAATCCCAGCCTGATCTATCGCGAGGGGGGGAAGGGCAACCGGCAGATCTTCCTGGCCGTCTCCACGAACGGCGGGACGTCGTTCGGGAAGGTCGCGCGCGTGAACCAGGGCGAGAGCAAGATCGACAGCTGACCCATGGACGCGCCGGCCGTGGCCGTGAGCCACGACGCGAAGACGATGGCGGCCGCGTGGATGGACATGCGTTCCGGCGCGAACAATCGCGACGTCCAGTGGACGGTCGCGGCGTCCGGGAAGTTCCCGCCCGAGGTCACGGTGCACGACGACAAGGCGGGGAGCCAGGGGCACCCGTCGCTCGTCATCGACCGGGAGGGCGTGGTCTGGTGCGCCTGGGAGGACGCCCGCCAGGGACCGAACGATCAGCGGATCTACGTCGCGGATTCGAAGTCGAGGAAGAACGTCGCCCTGAGCGGCCCGCCGGAGGGGAAGTGCGGCTATCCGAGCCTTGCCTCGGGCGGCGGCAGCGTGGGCGTGGCGTACGAGTCGGGCTCAAACATCTCGTTCCGCGTCCTTTCGGGGAAGTGAGGGCGTCGGGCCGGCCTTCCGACGGGCGGCGGCCTCCTGGAACGCGCGGCGGAGCTCCTCCGTCCGCTCGGCATCCGGAAGCGCATAGGGACGGAATTTCTCGATCGTCCCCTCTTCCTCCACCGCCAGCAGTGCCCGGTGCAACCCGAGCTTGCCCGCCAGCGGCTGGTCGATCAGCTCGGAGGAATCCGACGCGCTCATCTGGAACAGGATCTTCATGTCGAATTCGCGCAGCGTCTTCCGGTTGAGCGCGCGGTTGAGGTTGTTCAGCGAGTCGCACCAGACGATCGTGTGGATCCCCTGGGCCGGGCCCTCGGTCAGGATGTTCGCGAGACACTTGTCGGGCGACGGCTTCCCCCCGTCACCCCCGGAGAAATCGATCTCGTCCCCCTGCCGCAATTTCCGGAACCGCGGAAGGTCGTGGATCACCAGGTAGACCGGCCGCTCCGCCTTCCCGCCCCGCTCCATCCGAGCCTTCACCTCGGCGTCCAGCTCCTCCATCACCTGCGGGACGCCCGCGTATTCGGGCCGTTCGATCGCGTGGGGGATCAGCTTCGGCAGCTCCGAGAGACCCCGGCCGCCCGAAAGTTCCGGCGGGCTGCCGTCCAGGAGCACGAAGCGGATCTCCCCCGGCAGATGGGCCGCCGCCAGGCTCACCACCGACGAGAGGACGATCGCGAGCGCCGACTCCCGCGAGTGTCCCACCACCAGGAGGTTGCTGCCCCCCTGCCTCCGGAAGCGCACCTCGGTCGGCCCCTTGATCGCGTTCGCCTCCCCGACCCACGCGCGATCGGGGCCCTGACCGTCCGGCGCACAGGCCCGCGCGAGCCGCCGCTTCAGCTCGCCGTTGTTGCGGAGGTCCGCGGGGACGTTGCCCTCGAACACGGTCATCGGCTCCCGCGGCTCCCAGCCCTCCCGCTCCGCCCGCTCGCGCGCGGCGCGCAGGTGGCGCGCCTCGGTCTCGTCCGACAGCCAGACCACCTGGAACGGGTTGTTCCCCTCGATCATCCCCGACATGTCGTTGTAGATCGCCTCCCCCGGCCGGGAGAGGAGCCGCGCCGCGGCGTTGTCGTCGCTCAGGATCAGGTACGAGTCCGCCTCGTTGCACTGCATCGCGATCCGGACCGCCATCTGCCCGAGCGTGGCCTTCGCCAGCGAGTAGGAGCCCCCCAGCGTCTGCGAGCCCAGGATGATGTGGACCCCGAAGGCGCGGCCCTGGCGCACGATCCGGTCCAGGAGCAGCGCCGCCTCCTGCGCCGTGGCATCCTCCTCGACGAAGAACTCCTGGAACTCGTCGATCAGGAGCAGGGTCCTCGGCAGGCGCTCCGCCGCGCCGCTCCGGCGGTAGCCCGCGAAGTCCTGCACGCCCGCGTTGCGGAAGAGTTCGGCGCGCGTCACGAACTCCTGGTCGATGCGGCGCAGGACGCTCAGCCCGAACTCCCGGTCGCTCTCGATGGCCACCACGCGCGCATGGGGCAGGCCGTGGGTCGCGAAGGTCTTGAACTCCACGCCCTTCTTGTAGTCGATGAGGTAGAACTCGACCTCCCGCGGGCCGTACCAGGCCGCCAGGTTCGTGATCATCACGCGGAAGAGCGTGGACTTGCCGGAGCCGGTCTTGCCCGCGATCAGGGCGTGCTGCGCCGTGCCGCGCCCGAGGTCGAGGTACTGGAGCCGCTCCGCGGCGGCCCGGCCGAGGGCCACCCGGACGCCCCCCTCCGTGCTGAGGCTCCACTCCTGCCCCGGCTTCGGCGCCACGCTTTCGAAGGGCACCTCGACGCGCTTCGCGTCCACGCAGCGCCGGCCGACCGCGTGGAGGAGCGCGGTCAGCGCCTCCACGGGCGGGGGCTCCTCGATCTCCAGGATCCCGCGCCGGAGGACGTCGTCCGCCATCACGAACCCGCCGGCGTCGCCCTGGAGGACGTGGCCGTTGCGCTTCAGGCGGGCCGCGTCGATCGCGGCGGGGAGCTTCTGCCTCCGGTCGTTCAGGATCAGCGTGTAGACGCCGCAGCGCGGGCCGCTCGCGATGATGCTCGTGAGCTTCTCGACGGCCAGGTCGCTGAAGCCCGCCGGGAAATCGGGGAGCACGAGGAAGCGGTAGGCCTCCGCCATCTCCCCCACCTCGCGGTTGTACTCGTAGATCGAGGCGTGGCGGTTGCGCAGGTATTTCTGGATCACCTTCTCGATGTGTTCGGTGAGCTCCGCGAGCTTCCGCTCGAGGTGGACCGTCTCGGTCCAGATGCGCCCGCCCACGAGCGACTCGTCGTAGTCGGCCAGGTGCATGAGCGCCGACAGGTTCTGCCCCAGCCCGACCGGGTCGAAGATGAGGAACTTCGCTTTCCCCGGCGGGAAGGTCGTGAGGATCCGCAGGAGCGCGCTGAAGAGGCCCTCGAACACGCGGCCCCGGGGCTCGGGGCCCACGCCCGCGAAGAGGCAGCCCTGGTCGGGGAACGAGAGGGAGAGGGGCAGTCGCACGCGGCCGTCTCCCGGGAACGGGAAAGCGGCGCCGGGAGGGTCCACGAGCGTCTTGAGGTCGATGACCACGTCCCCCAGGTAGACGGCGGAGGGGAAGACCTCCCCCAGGCGGGGGTCCTTCCAGCCCGGATCGCTCCAGGGGACATGGAGCTCGCGGCTCTTCCGGCGCGCCTCCTCGACCCGGGCGAGGAACTCGTCCATCGCGCGCTTCCACTCGCCCACCCGCCGGTCCGTCGTGTCCCGTCTTTCCGCGTCCATCCGCTCCAGCGCGACTGTATGCGCTGCCTGCCCGCGCTCGAGGCCCGCCCGCTGAGATTCCTCCAGGGCCGCGCGTTCCCGTTCGAGGATGGCCTCGGCCTCCTCGAGGTTCACGCAGCTTTTCCGGTGGACGCCCGCCACCCGATCGTCGAGCCTCCGCTTCAGGTCCGCGAAGCGGCCCTCCTGCAGTCTCCCGGCGATCTCCTCCCAATTCCGGTACTTCTCCTCGAGTTCGGTCACGATCCGGATCTTCTCATCGAGGAGCTTCTCCCGGCGTCGCTCCATCCCGGCCTTCACCCACTGCTCCTGATGCAGGAGCAGGGAGCGGACTTCCGCCACCCCGGCCCTCAGCCCGTCGATCACGGCCCGCGCGTTCTGTTTCAGGACGCCGCGGAGGAGGGTGGTC
>JAHFOZ010000482.1 GCA_023261405.1 Planctomycetota bacterium | reverse complement strand
GATTCCGCTCGATGAAGCGCATCGCCGCGACGATGTCCGGGTCCTCCATGGCGAAGTAGTCCGTGGAATCGCGGGCGATGACCCCGGCCGGCTGCAGCACCTCGTGCCGGGCCGGCAGGCGCCTGCCCCTCATGAGGAGATCCAGCATCGCCGCCACCTGCCGGTAATTGATCTCGACCGCGGTGAGCGACGGGGGCGGCATCAGGAGGAAACGCGGAGGTGGTGATGCGCTGCCCGGTCTCCCCGCGCACGCCCAGGCAGCCGAAACGGCGGAAGCCCCGTTCCAGCAGATGCTCCGCCGCCAGGCGGCCGATCGCGATGAGGTCGGGAAACACCCCGGGCAGCTCGTCCCGGACGGGGGAATTGAACCAGGTGTTGACGAGCGGGATCCCGGCGCGACGCGCGGCGGCCGCGAGGTCCGGGGTCACCCGCGCGATCAAGCCGTCATAGGGCCGCCGTCGGGACCCGGACGCCCGGAGCCGCTCGTGGATGAACTCGTCGATCTCGAACGTCCATCCCGGAGCCTTGCGGGCGTACTCCTGGGTCCCTGCGAACACGTCCAGATGCCGATGCTGCAACGGCCAGGAGAGCTCCAGCGCGAGTCCGATGCGACGGGACCGCACCCCGACCTCCTTCCGCGTCGGTCATTTCCGTAGCAACATGCCGCAGAATCGTACACCCGGCAGCGTACCATGGAAGGGGCGGGGATTCTCGTCGAAAGAATCCTCGCGGGCCGGGCCCCGGGGAGGAGACGGGTTTTCTTCAAGCTCCCTTCCCCTGCGTGGTACTCTGGAACCGATGTCTATGACGAATGCCATGAAATCCCTGGGCCGCCTGCTCGTGCTGGCCCTGGCGATCGCGCCGCGTGCGACCGCCGCCCCGCAGGAGGCAAAGACGCTTCCCGACTTCCGGGACGGCGAGGCTCAGGTGGTCGAGGGATTCCGGAACCGCGCCGACTGGATCCGGCATGACCTGTGGGTGGAAGCCCCGTTCGACAGCGATGGGGACGGCAAGCCCGACCGGCTGCACGTCTCCGTCACGCGGCCGAAGCAGACGGACACCGAGAAGCTCCGGCTCCCCGTCGTCTACGAGTCCAGCCCCTACTACTCCGGGACCGGAGCCGACTCGAAGGAGTACTTCTGGAGCCCGCACCAGGAGCTGGGCGCGCCCCCGCCGAAGCGGACGAACACACCCCCGATCAAGCCCCAAGCCCGGCGTCCCGTCATCTCGGATTCGCAGGTCGGGGCCTGGGTGCCCCGGGGCTATGCCGTCGTCCACTCCGAATCTCCCGGCACCGGCCTCTCGCAGGGATGCCCGACGGTTGGCGGGGAGAATGAGTCGCTGGCGCCCAAAGCCGTCATTGACTGGCTCAACGGACGGGCGGCGGGCTACACGGCCGCCGCCGGGGGGGAGCCCGTCAAGGCGTACTGGTCGACCGGCAAGGTGGGGATGACGGGCACGTCGTACAACGGGACGCTCAGCCTGGCGGCCGCAACCACGGGCGTCGAGGGGCTGGAGGCCATCATCCCGATCGCCCCCAATACGTCGTACTACCACTACTACCGCTCCAACGGGCTGATCCGGCACCCCGGCGGGTACATGGGCGAGGATATCGACGTCCTCTACGAGTTCATCAACAGCGGCGAACCCGAGCACCGCGGGCGCTGCGATCAGACGGTTCGGGATGATTTGATGCTCAAGAGGTTCGACCGGATCAAGGGCGACTACAACGAGTTCTGGGCCGGACGCGACTACATCCACCGCCTGGGTCCCGTGAAGGCGGCCACGCTGATGGCGCACGCCTTCAACGACTGGAACGTCATGCCCGAGCACAGCGTGCGGATCTACGAGGCGCTCAAGAAGAAGGGCATCCCCCTGCAGGCCTACTTCCACCAGGGCGGGCACGGGGGGGAGCCGCCGATGAGGCTGATGAACCGCTGGTTCACCCGCTACCTCCACGGCATCGAGAACGGGGTCGAGAAGGATCCTCGCGCATGGATCGTCCGGGAGGACGCCGACCGCAAAGACCCCACGCCGTACGCGGACTATCCGAACCCCGACGCCGTCATGATCCCGCTCCATCCGAACGCCGGAGGCGGGGGCATCGGAGGGCTCACCCTGGCCGCGAAAGACGGGCAGGGGCAGGAGAAGCTGATCGACGACGTTTCCTTCAGCGGCGCCGATCTCGCGAAGGCTGAATCTTCGAAGCACCGGCTGCTCTTCGCCACTCCGGCGCTTACGCGGCCGCTCCACGTGTCCGGGACGCCTCGGATCAGGATCCGGCTGTCCTGCAGCAAGCCGGCCGCCAACCTGTCCGTGTGGCTCGTGTCCCTGCCGTGGATGGAGAAGGCGAAGATCACCGGGAACCTCATCACCCGGGGCTGGGCCGATCCCCAGAACCACCGGTCCCTCACCGAGAGCGAGCCGCTGGTGCCGGGCCGCTTCTACGAGATGACCTTCAGCCTCCAGCCCGACGATCAGATCATTCCCGCGGGACGGAGGATCGGCCTGATGATCCTCTCGAGCGACCGCGATTTCACCCTGTGGCCGGAGGCGGGTACCGAACTGACGGTCGACCTGGACCGCACCGTCCTCGAACTGCCGATCGTGGGGGGCGCCCGGGCGATGAGGGAGGCGTCGGGGGAGAAGGAGCGATAACCCGCCCGGTGCGCGAAACCAAGGATCCCACGACGGATCTCATGTCCCGGAAGCCGTGGGTTCAGATCCCATCCTCCCGCCACCACACTCGGACGGATTTTTCCTCTGCCGGCCGCCGGCGAGGGGGCCTCTGAACTCCCGCCGGCCCTTCGGACGTGCCGCGTTCTTCCGGGTGCGGGGACCGGTCGAATCAGCGGGCCCCGGGTTTCATTTCTTGCCCCACTCGTTCCCCCGAATCGGCTATACAGTACTGGTGGCGAGTCAGCTCTGATTCATTGGGTTGCACCGTAGGGGGGCAACCCTGCGAATCGAGCGTGTCGAACCCCTAGACCCATCGGTGACCGGGGTGAAGTTGTGGCTTTGAATCGCGTGTGCTGGGGTCCATGAAAGTCACGGCTTCCGCTCTTCCTCTGGTCGTGCCCCGAAGCTCGAGCGGGGCAAAGGAACATGATTTCCCCGTCGGTCGACCGACGATCGAGCGGCTGAGGAAACTGAGGGAGCAGCTCTTCAAGAAGGGGAAACTTCCCCAGGCGCTCGAGGTGGCGCGGGAAGTGGCAGGACGGGCCCCCGGCCGCGAAAGCCATTGCCGGCTTGGCGTGCTTCTGCGGGAGTCGGGCCAGCTCCGGGACGCCCTCAAGATCCTGCGCGACGCCCTCCGTTTCGAGGCGGGGCCGGATTATCTGCTCCCGGAAATCCATCTCCACATCGCCCACGCCTGGCTCCTCCTGGGCGAGCGAAAGCGCGTGGGGGAGTCGCTGAGGCGGGCGCTCGCCCTGCGTCCCAGGCCCAGGACCGAGGCGGCGCTGCGCCATTCCCTGGGCAACCTCCTTCTGGCTCAATGCAGGTATCCGGAGGCGCTCAGGGAATACACCGGCGCATTCGGGCTTTATACGGAGGCGCGCCGACGTGCGGGCGTCGCACACAACCAGGGCCAGACGTTGCTTGCCTCGGGAAGACCCGAAGATGCCGTGCCCTATGCAAAGCGGGCCATTGAAATCTCCCGCCGATGCGGCGACCTGTCGGGGCTCGGCGTGGCCCGGAAGCTCCTCGCCGGGATCCACTTCAGCCTGGGCCATTTTCGTCAGGCGATGGGGATGTACCTTCGGGCCGCCCAGTGCTTCCGGGTTACGGGGGCGAGGCTCCGTGAGGCCGAGGCCTCCCACGGGGCGGGCTATGCCGCGGGAGAACTGGGTTTGTGGGACAAGAACAAGGCTTGCCAGGATCGCGCGATCCACCTGGCCGAGAGGTCGGGGCATTGGCAGGTCGAGGCGGGCGGCCTCGCGTGCCGGGCCACGGCATGGGCCTTCATGGGAGACTATGCGAGAGCCGAAATGGATC
>JAHFOZ010000481.1 GCA_023261405.1 Planctomycetota bacterium | reverse complement strand
ACCAGCCCGTATCGCGACACCCGGCCGTAGGTCGGCTTGAACCCCACCGTCCCCGTGAGCGCCGCCGGCTGGCGGATCGATCCGCCCGTGTCCGAGCCCAGCGCCAGGGGCGCCATCCCCGCCGCCACCGCCGCGGCCGAGCCGCCGCTCGACCCCCCGGGCACGCAGTCCAGGTTCCACGGGTTCCGGCTCGTGAAGAACGCCGAGTTCTCCGTGGACGAGCCCATCGCGAACTCGTCCAGGTTGGTCTTCCCGAGGATCACCGCGTCCGCCTCGCGCAGCTTCCGCACGACGGTCGCGTCGTAGGGTGGACGATAGTTCTCGAGGATCTTCGACCCGCACGTGGTCCGCGCATCCGTGGTGCACAGGTTGTCCTTGAGCGCCACGGGCACCCCGGCGAGGGCCCCCAGCGGCTCCCCCCGCGCGGCCTTCTCGTCCACCTTCCGCGCCTGCGCGAGCGCGGGCTCCCTCATCACCGAGAGGAACGCCTTCACCCGCGCGTCCACCGCCCCGATCCGGGCGAGCGCCCGCTCGGTCACCTCCACGGCGCGGACCTTCTTCGCGGCGATGTCCCGGACGAGGGCGAGGGCGTCCACGGCGCCTACTCGACGACCTTGGGGACGATGAAGAAGTCGTCGTTCCGCTCGGGGGCGTTCTTGAGCGCCTCGGCACGCGGCAGGCAGGGCCGCGGCACATCCTCCCGGAAGACGTTGGCGCCCTCCGCCGGGTGCACCAGAGGCTCCACCCCCTTCACGTCCAGCGTCTCCAGCTTGGCGATGTAGTCCAGGATCGCCCCGAGCTGCTTCTGGTAGCGCGCAAGCTCCTCCTCGGTCAGCTGCAGCCGCGCCAGCTTCGCGGTGTGCTCCACGGTCTTCCGGTCGATGGCCATGAGGGAGCTTACTCTATCACATGAATCGAGGGTTGCACCATCGGCTCATGGCACTAAATGATTGCATCTGCGGGGGGTGGCCCTAGACTCAGACGGAATGGCCCTCTCGCAGGGAGATGATGCGACCTTCGGCGCCCGGGCGGTCCAGAACGGCCTCATCACGAACGCCCAGCTCAAGGCGGCCCTCAAAGTCCTGGCTCAGGAGGCCCTCGGCGGCACGCCGCGCCCCCTGAGCGAGGTCCTCGTTTCAGAGGGCGCGCTCACGCCCGATCAGGTCCGGGGCCTGGTCGGCCGTGACGTGCGCCCGGAATCGTCGATCCCGTTCGGAAAGTACCGGCTCCTCCGCGAGCTGGGCCGCGGCGGGATGGGCGTCGTCTTCGAAGCGCTCGACCAGGAACTCAACCGGAAGGTCGCCGTCAAGATGCTGCTGACCTCACCCAACGCCGGCCCCGAGGAGGTCCGGATCGAGGAAGAGCGGTTTCTGCGCGAAGCGCGCCTCTCCGCCAGCCTGCCGCCCCATCCCCAGATCGTCGGCGTGTACGAAGCGGGGGTCATCGACGGCAAGCGCTACCTGACCATGGAACTTGTCGCGGGTCAGCAGATGGACCGGTGGGGCAAGAGCGGCTCGGTCACCCTGCGCCAGCAGGTCGTGCTCCTTCGCGACATCGCGCTGGCGGTCCACCACGCCCACCGGCACAAGATCATCCACCGTGATCTCAAGCCGCAGAACATCCTGGTCGACGCCAGGAACCATCCGCGGGTCACCGACTTCGGGCTGGCCAAGATCGCGCGACAGGATGCGAAGCTCTCCCTGACGGCGTCGGGCATGGTGATGGGGACGCCCGCCTACATGAGCCCCGAGCAGGCGCGCGGGGAGAAGTCGATCGACGGCCGGACCGACACGTACGCCCTCGGCGTCATGCTCTACGAGATCCTGACGGGACGCACCCCGTTCCGCGGCGAAACGGCGATCGAGATCCTCATGAAGGCCGCGAACGAGAACCCGGTCCCGCCGACGCAGATCTCCCGGACCGGCGGCGTGGACGCCGGGATCGAAGGGATCTGTCTCAAGGCGATGGCTCGAAACCGGGAGGATCGCTTTCCCAACGCCCAGGCCTTGGCCGGGGAACTGACCCGCTGGCTCAAGGGAGAAGAGGTGTCGGCGACGGCGCCGAGAAGGGGAAGCGAAAGTCGCACACGTCGGCTCGTCGGTGCGGCCGTGGCGCTCGCCCTCGCGGCGACCGTCGCCGTGGCCGTCTGGCCTTCCGACAGGATCGCCGAGGATCTGGCGCGTGCGGAGTCGCTGCTCGAGAAGGGCAAGGAGGCGGAGGCGGCGGTCCTGTTCGGCGAGGTCCTCCGGAAGCAGCCGGGAAACGCCGCCGCGGAGGACGGACGGGAGCGGGCTCGCCGGGCGGTCGAGAAACGGAAGAAATCCGCGGACAGCGCCTCGAAGCAGAAGGCGGCGTCAGAAGTCTCCGCCCTCCTCGACGAGGCCGGCCGGCTCGTCCGCGAAGGCCGGGCCGTCGAGGCCCTGGGGAAATATGCGCTGATCCTGGAGAAGGACCGTGCCAACGAGAGCGCCCTTCGCGGAAAGGCCGAGGCCGAGTCGCGGCTGGGGAAGCCCGCCCCGCCGGCGCCGGAGGCCTCCGCCGCCTCGAGCGTCGAACTCGATCTCGGGGCAGCGGACGCCGGCCGCGGTCTGGCGCTCCGGACCTCCGGAGACGCCCGGTACGAGCGGACCACCTACGAGGGATCGCCGTGCGTCCGGACGGTGCATGCTCCGGGAACGGAGACCTATCTCCTGCTCGACGTGGATGACGCCTGGGCCCGCGGGACCGCGATGCTCGAGGCCGATGTCGAGTATTTCGAAGGCCCGTACGGATACTTCAACCTCCAGTATGATTCCACCGACGCCGACGGGATCTACAAATCGACCAGTTCCACCCAGTTATTGAATTCCAACGGCTGGAAGTCCTGGACGTTCTTCCTTCTCAACCCGGCGTTTGAAAACCGCCAGAACGCCGGCGCGGACTTCCGCATCCGATTCTCGCCGCAAGGACACGAGGCGGACCTCTACCTCCGGAGAATCCGGCTCCGCCGCGCCAACATCACCACTCCGATCGCCAAGCCCCCGCTCCCCTTCCGCGCCGCCGCCGTTCCCGCCGGGACGCTGCAGGCCGGGCTGGCGGCCGAGATCTTCGAGGGCGTCAACTTCGACCGCCGGGTGGCCCGAAAAATCGACCTCCGAGTCCGACACGACTGGTCCGTGGAGCCCGCACCCGAAGGGATGAAGTCCAATTTCTCCATTCGCTGGACGGGCTACTTCAAGGCGCCCCGGGCCGGCACCTACTTCATCTCGGTGGAGAGCGACGACGGCGTCGAGGTGTTCATCGACGACTCGGCCGTGCTCCTGGACTGGACCCCCCACACGGCGCGCCCCACGATCGCCCAACTGACGCTCGATCCGGGTTTGCACGAGATCTTCATGGAGTACTTCCAGGGCGGAGGCGAGGCTTCGGTCCGGCTGGACATGTATTTTCGCGAACAGGACCGGCTCCTGCCGGTGGATGACGCTTTCCATCACGCGAGCGGCGACGCCTCTCCTCCGTCCCCGCGCGAACGGGGAGGCCGGGTCTGGATCGAGGGCGAAGCCATGAAGGTCCTCGAGTCGACGGGCACGGTCGAGCCGCAGGACACCGGCGCATGGGGGCACGGATGGAGCCGGGGCCGCCACCTCTGGTGGTACGGGGGAAAGCCGGGGGACCTGCTCCGCCTGGGATTCGAGTATCCCGCGGAAGGCCGGCGGACCCTGAAGCTGGCGCTGGTCCGGGCCGCCACCTACTCGATCGTCAAGGTGGCGGTCAACGGAGTCGAGGCGAAGGAGCCGGTCGATCTCTACCACGGATCGGTCAGTCCCTGGGGCGAAGTGTCGATCGACGCGCCCCTGCGGAAGGGCACGAACGAGGTGCAGATTCGCATCGTCGGGATCAATCCCCGGGCCATCCCGCATTACCAGTTTGCCCTGGACTTTCTCCGAATCGGGCCGGGCCCCTAGCGGCCCTTCCGCATCGAATCCAACTCATCTGTCGTATCAAGTCCGTGGGATCCGTTTTG
>JAHFOZ010000480.1 GCA_023261405.1 Planctomycetota bacterium | reverse complement strand
GCGGCGGCCTCGGCCGCTCCCACGCGCTCGCCTTCGCTCGCGAGGGCGCGAAGGTCGTGGTGAACGATCCCGGCGTCGCGCGGGACGGGAGCGGGTCGGGCCACAAGATGGCCGACGCCGTGGTCGCGGAGATCATGAAGGCGGGGGGCGAAGCGGCCGCGAGCTACGACTCCGTGGCCACGACCGAGGGGGCGGAGGCGATCGTACGCACCGCGGTCGAGAAGTTCGGCCGGGTGGACATCCTGGTGAACAACGCCGGCATCCTCCGCGACAAGACGATCCACAACATGAGCGACGACATGTGGGACCTCGTCCTCGCGGTCCACCTGCGCGGGACGTTTGCGTGCACGCGGGCCGCGGCGCGGGTCATGAAGGAAAAGGCGACGGGCGGGAGGATCGTGAACACGACCTCGGTGGCGGGGCTCAAGGGGAACTTCGGGCAGTCGAACTACTCGGCCGCCAAGGCCGGGATCTACGGCCTCACGCTCACCTCGGCCATGGAGTTCGGGAAGGACGGGATCACGGTCAACGCGATCGCGCCGCTGGCGAAGACTCGGATGACGGAGGAGATCGAGAGCATCCCCGCGGAGTTCAAGCCCGAGGAGGTCTCGCCGGTCGTGGTCTTCCTGGCCTCCGACCTCGCGAAGGACGTGAGCGGGCGGATCTTCGGCGTCCACGGGAGGCATCTCTTCGAGTACCGGATGGAAGTCAGCGACGGGAAGGAGAGGAAGGAGCCCTGGACCCCGGTGGAGATTTCTGAGTTTGTGCACAATCCTCCCTCTTCGGGTCGGCCCTCCTCCGCTCCGGCGACAGGCGCCGGAGCTACGGAGGGTAAACCTTCTGCTGTAGCGGCGCTCTTCCAGGCGCTCCCGGCGGCGTTCGACGCGGAGAAGTCCGCCGGCTGGGACGCGAGCATCCACTTCGCGATCGCCGGGGCGGGCGACTGGACGGTGGAGGTGAAGGACAGGAAGCTCCGGGTGGCCGACGGGAAGCCCGCTGCTCCCAGCTGCGTGATCAGCGTGGACGCGGACACGCTCGTGGGGATGATCGAGGGGAAGGTGAACGGCCAGATGGCCTTCATGAGCGGGAAGCTCAAGGCCACGAAGGTGCCCGACCTCGCCAAATTCGGGAAGGTCTTCGATTTCAAGAAGGTCAAGCTGGGCACGCCGGCGGCCTCCGCCCCGGCGGCGCCGAAGGGCGCGCCCGTGGACGCCGGGCTCCTGCTTCAGCGGCTCCCCATGCAGTTCCTCCCGGAGAAGGCGGCGGGCTTCAACGGCACGATCCTCTTCAAGGTGGACGGCTCGGAGGGGATGCTCGAGATCAAGGACAAGGCCTGCGTCCTCAAGCCCCCGGGCGCGAACGCCACCTGCACGCTGACCCTGGACGGGGCCACGCTGGCCGCCGTGCTCGAGGGCGCGATCGACCCCCAGAAGGCGCTGGGCGAGGGGAAGATCAAGGCCACCCACCCGCCCTCCTGGATGAAGTTCAAGCAGGTCTTCCGCTTCGAGCCGGAGAAGGGGCTGCATCGGTCGCTCATCGGCCGCCGCTACGCCTCGCCCGCGCTGCTCGTGCCGCCCGAGCGGCTCGAGGCCTACGACGCCGCGGTGGGCGACTCGGGCTCGCTGGTCTTCCCCGTGGCGTTCATGAAGGACCTCTTCATGAAGTTCTTCGCCGACCCGGACTTCAACGGCGACCTGTCGCGGATGGTCCATGGCGAGCAGGTCTTCGTCTACCATAGGGCCATCCGGGCCTGGGACCTCCTCTCGCCGCGCGGCCGGGTGCTGGGGATCGAGGACAAGTCCTCGGGCCAGCTGCTCAGCTTCGGCATGACCTATTACTGCGAAGGGGAGCCGGTGGTCGAGATGGAGTCGCGACTTTTCTTCCGCGGCGAGTCGAAGGGCGAGAAGTCGCCTGCCGCGCCGGCGCCCGCGAGAGGGCCCGCCTCCCGGACGGAGAAGGTGACGGTAGCCGCCGACCTGCCCGCGCGCTACGCGGCGGCGTCGGGCGACAACAACCCGATCCACATGGACGAGAAGCTCGCGATTTCGGTGGGCTTCCGGGGGGTCATCCTGCAGGGACTCGGCACGCTCGCGCTCGCCGCCCGGGCGCTGCCCAAGGACCTCGCGCGCCTCGAGGTCCGCTTCGCAAAGCCGGTCTACCCGGAGGACGTCCTGACGACGTCGATCTGGCAGAAGGACGGGGCGATCGAATTCGAGACCGCGAACCCCGCGGGCGAGGCGGTCCTCGTGAACGGCCGCGCCGCTCGCCGATAGGAGGCAACCCCATTGGCGCCGCTGCTGCGGCGCCAAGATTCGCTTCGCGCCTTCGTCCGATCACGGAGCTGCCGCGTGAGATTCCAGAACGGGGGAGCCACTTCTGCCTCGACTGCGCCCTGCACCGCCGTTGCAGGTGCTGCAGCGAGCGGCCGTCCGGCGTCAACTTGAAGACACTCGCGAGCGCCCAGGCCGACTTTACGTGCCAACGACCGGGACGGCAACGGCAAACCCGACTTCTGGAGGAAGGACGTGGCCGGCCTCTACACGCTCAAGCCCCCGGGTTAGGCCGAGGCCATCAAACTGATCGAACTCTCGCAGGCCGCCGCCGACGACCGGCCCGTCCTAGACATCGACTATTACTCGACGCGGGGGCCGAAGGGCGGATACTGGCTCCGGGCCATCGTGCAGGAGGGGGAGGCGACGCCCGACCCAAACCGCTTCGTCTTCTGCGCCTTCCCGGCCGACCCTGGCAAGGACGGCTGGTCTAAGCTGGACTGACGTCTCTCGTCTGCCCGCCGCGCAACGTCGACGATTTCCGTCGCTTCCCCCTTCCCCCGCAACCGTATTAGTTATATACTACGGTATGGGACTTGCAGGGAAGGCTGCCATGAAACGCGCCTTCCGCCACCGGCCCCGCCTGCTGGACGCGGCGCTGATCGTGGCCGCCGGTCTCGTGTCCCTGGCTCTCTTCGCCTTCTTCCAGTTCTGTCCGCTCACGGTGCCATGAAGCACGCGGTGGGCATATTCCTGGTGCTGGCCGGCCTGCTGACCGTGGAGCCCAAGGTACGCGATGCGGCCGTGGGCCTGTTGTACGAATTGACCCGCCCACCGCGAAACTGATACCACCCCACCTTGACGGCCCCGTCGGGGCTCAAGAGCCTGGTCATGGCCCAGGCGGACTTCCGGGCGAACGACCGCGACGGGAACGGCGTGCGGGACTACTGGCGGGCGGATGTCTCGGGCCTCTACACGGTCAAGACCGGGGGAGTGGGCATCCCAAACAAGCTGATCGATCTCTCTCTGGCCGCCGCCGACGCGCAGCCGGTATCGGCGGTCGCAGAGTATGCGAACCCGGGCCCAAAGAATTCCTGCTGGTTCCGCGCGATCCCCCACGAGGGGGAAACAACGCCGGATCCAGACCGTTTCGCCTTCTGCGCCTATCCGGCGATCCGGAGAAAGGACTATGTCTGGACCTACATCGTGGACGAGACGAACACCCTCTACCGGAAGAAACTTCCGTGGCCCCATATCACGCCGTGCTTCCCCAGCGATCCGGTCGCGGACGGGTGGGAACTGAACCCATGAAGCGTTGGGTTGGCGCCGCCCTTCCCCTGCTCCTGGCCGCGTGCGGCCCGCGACCCGTCTCACCGACGCTGGTGGAAATGGCCGCCCAGGAAGCTGACTTCCGCGGCTGAGACCGGTCTCCGGACTCCCGGGTGGAGGATTTCTGGACCTCTGATGTCGGGGGGCTCTACTCGGTCAGGACCCCGCCTGCAGATGCTGCGGGAAAGTTGATCGTCGCGCCGCCCGGCTTCCGCTCGAACGACCGTGACGGCTGACTGCTGAACGACTTCTGGGCCGACGAGGCTGCGGCCCTCCCTCCGGTACCCCCTGATCCCGATGCGGACGACGCCTCCAAGGTGGGCGACTGAGACTCGCGGGGGCCTTCCGGGTCGGAGGGCGATAGGCGTTAACGTTTCAGCGCCGCGATTTCGTTAAGATCACGGAGGCGGA
>JAHFOZ010000055.1:3589-16149 GCA_023261405.1 Planctomycetota bacterium | reverse complement strand
CTCCACGAACTCCCGGACTCCCTCCTTCGTCGCGCCTTCCAGGCGAATGACGCCCGACTCATCGACTCCGAGCGGTACCGGCACGACGGCGAGCCCCAGGGTATTCAGGGCGTCGATGTAGATGGGCCACTCGATCTTTTTCCACTGCTTGTAGAGACGTGCGCGGTCGGCGTGCTGCTCCTGAACCACGCCGATCACGACGAGCTTCCCGGCATCCACGTGAGGCTTCACGGCCTCTTGCCAGCCGGCCATGGACCGGCGGCACCCCGCTCACCAGGAAGCGAAGTTGAAGACGAGGACTTTCTTCCCCCGGTAATCGGACAGGCGGCCGAATCCGCCTTCGACATTGGGGAGTAGAAAGTCGGGGAACTGCTTCCCCTTCGTGAGACCCATGGGGGCATCGTCCTGAAAGGCAGGAAGGGCGAGGCAGGCGAGAAGGGTGAATCTCATGGGTATCTTAACGTCGAGTGCGGCGAGGTCTATTCGCGAACCCGGGGATCGCCATCCAATTGAGGGAGCGAGGGAGCGATTCTCCTGATGGTTCGGCCGCAATGACCGTCCGGAGTACGCTATGTAACAGTCTTGCGACGAGAAGGTCATCCGTCATCGACATCCGTCCTTGTTCCGTCCTGCCGCGGGCGCTATAGTAAGGTCATGACGACGCTCAAGGTGGAACTGCCGGATCAGCTCCGGGAGCAGCTGCGTGCATTCGTGGCCCAAGGCTGGTTTTCCTCCGAGAACGAACTCGTCCAGGAAGCTCTCCGTCGGTTCCTCGAGGCGCGCGCTCCCGAGCTGGCGGCTCGCTTCGTAAAGGAGGACGTCGACTGGGGCCTCAAGGGGAATGACTAGGCCGGTCGTCTGCGACGCCGGCCCGCTCATTCACCTCGACCAGCTCGACAGCCTCGACCTCCTCTCCGACTTCACGTCGGCGCAGATTCCGGAGGTCGTCTGGGCCGAAGTCCTAAAGCATCGCCCGAAGGCGCTTCCCCAGCCTTTCCTCCAGCGGCCCGCCCCCACGGTCCCCGCCGACCCCGAGACGCTCGCCCTTTGCCGTGGGTTCTCCCTGGATGCCGGTGAGGCGGCCTGCCTGGCGCTCCTGGCGACACAGAAGGACTGCGTGTTCCTGACCGACGACGCCGCGGCGCGCCTGGTCGCCGAGCAGTTGAAGATCGAGGTGCACGGAACCCTGGGGCTGCTCATCCGCGGCGCCCGAAAGGGGAAACGAACCCCCGCGCAAGTCATCCAGATACTCGAAAGCCTCCCGTCCCGTTCCACCCTGTACATCAACCCGCGCCTGCTGGCCGACGTCATCCAGAAACTGAAGGCAGAATGGGGGATTCCCGGGAAGCCGTAGGAAGGGCCTCAAGCAGGAGCCGGGCGACCTCAGGAGCTTGAACCTCCGACACTCCACCAGACCCGCCGGAGCACGTCCTTTCAGAGCCTTTCCTTGTACGATCCTTGTACGATCCTGCGGGCTTTTCTGGGGTTTCTTAGGGTTTCTGAGGGCTCCTGTGTCCAGATCTTAAAACGAGCCCTGGAGGCCATTTAGAGGCCTCCAGGGCCATTTGCGGCCTTCGCTGTCCACCCCTGTCCAGCCCCCCTGGTCCTCTCTCATAATCCCTTGGTTCCCGGTTCGAGTCCGGGCGGGCCCACCAATGGGGCGGTCTCCAGACATGCCCGGCGGACCGGACTTGAGATCCATCGCGCCTGGCAGGGGCTCGATACGATGGGAATCCGGAGGATCATCCGCAATAATGCCCGCTGTGCCGCTATAGTGATGGTGCGGGCCGGGGGCGGCCGCGCTCCTCCCGCAGAGAACTGGCCCGGGGAACGTCGATGCGCAGCCGGCACCTCCTCTTGATCCTGTTCCTGCCCGGCGTGTCCCTCGAGACCAGGGCGGCGGCCCCCGGCGACGGGGACGATTTCGACAAGGCCGTCCGGCCCTACCTCGACGCCCACTGCGTGCGCTGCCACGGCCCGGCGAAGCAGAAGGGGGAATTGCGCGTCGACACCCTCCCGCGCGACTTCGCGAGCACGTCCGCCGCGGGCCGCTGGGGCGACGTCCTCGAGCGCCTCAGCACGGGTGAAATGCCTCCGAAGGGCGAGCCCAGGCCCAAGGTCGACGATTCGGCGCGCGTCGTGGAATGGGTGACCGCTCGCCTCAAGGAGGGCGAGGCGTCCCGCACCGCGAAGCGCGAGCGCGTGACCTTCTACAAGCTCACCCGCGAGGAATACGCCGACACGGTCCGCGACTTCCTGGGCGTCCGCTACGATGCGGCCGACCCGACCGGCCTCCCGGAGGATCCCAACTGGCACGGCTTCGAGCGGATCGGCTCCGTGCTCTCCCTCTCCCCCGCGCACGTGGAGAAATACTTCGCGGCGGCCGAAGGGATCCTCGCCGAGGCCTTCCCCGACCAGGCACCGGAGAAGAAGGTCACGCGCTGGACGCCCTTCGACTGCCGCGGCTGGAACAGGAGGAAGATGGAAGAGCAGGGCCTCGCCGACAAGGTCCGCCTCGACCTCTGGCCGGGCATCCCCATCAACGGCCATCCGGGATCGGTGAAGGAGTTCCACGCCCCGGCCACCGGCGAGTACCGGATCCGCGTCCAACTCAGCGGCCTCAAGCCGGCCGGCGGCCGCGCGCCCCGCCTGAGCGTCTATGTCGCGGACCTCGACCGGCTCCTCGGCGAGCAGGACGTCGTTGCGCCCGAAGACAAGCCGACGGTCGCCGAGTTCAGCGCCCACCTGCCCGCCGGCAAACACATGATCCGGATCTCGAACGAGGCGCCCGGCCCGGGGAACAACCTGGACCGCGGCGGCCGCCACGGCAGCAGGCCCTTCCTCAGCATCAGGGACGGCCGCGAGCCGTGGCAGTGGAAGATGACGGACGACCAGGGCCTGCCCCTCTGGCCCTTCCTGATCGTGGACTGGGTGGAATGGGAGGGGCCCCTCGCGGAGCCCGGTCCGACCGCGGCGCAGCGCGACTATTTCCCGGCGGGGGCCGGCCCGGAGCAGGCCCGCGAGATCCTCTCCCGCTTCGCCACGCGGGCGTTCCGGCGGCCGGCGCGGCCGGCGGAGCTGGATCGCGTGGTCGCGCTCGTCGAGCGCGAGCGGAAGAGCGGCGAGCCCTTCGCGGCCGCCCTGAAGACCGGCCTCCTCGCGCTGCTCTGCTCGAAGGACTTCTTCTACCTCGTCGAAGGCGCCGCCGACCGGAACGACGCCCGGGTCACCGGTTGGGAACTCGCCTCGCGGCTCTCGTACTTCCTCTGGAGCACGATGCCCGACGCCCCCCTCCTGGAGGCGGCGCGGGACGGCTCCCTGGGC
The DNA here is from genome assembly GCA_023261405.1 of Planctomycetota bacterium. Lineage (GTDB taxonomy): Bacteria > Planctomycetota > MHYJ01 > MHYJ01 > JACPRB01 > JACQFK01. The sequence continues at coordinate 12,825 of JAHFOZ010000055.1, read as the reverse complement.
CGGCCCGACGTCCTCCGCTCCAACGTCCAGCGCATGCTGCGCGACCCGAGGATCGAGCGCTTCGCCGCGGGCTTCCCGCGGCAGTGGCTGCGCCTCGGCAAGGTCGGCATGTTCCCGCCCGACAAGAAGCTGTATCCCGACTACGACGAGCACCTCCAGAGGAGCATGATCCAGGAGACCACCGCCACCTTCCGGGAAGTCCTCCACAAGAACCTCGGCCTCCGGGAGTTCCTCGACGCCGACTGGACCCTGCTCAACGCGCGGCTGGCGGAGCACTACGGCATCCCCGGGGTGGAGGGGGACGCCTTCCGCCGCGTCGCCCTGGCCCCCGAGAGCCACCGCGGGGGTCTCCTGACCCAGGCCTCGATCCTGAGCCTGACCTCCGACGGCACGCGCCACCGCCCCGTCCATCGCGGCGTGTGGGTGATGGAGGCTGTCCTGGGCCGCTCCCCGCCCCCCCCGCCCGCCAACGTTCCCCCCATCGAGCCGACGCCGGCCAAGTCCCCGAAGGCCACGCTGCGCATGAAGCTCGACGCCCACAAGAGCGACCCGACCTGCGCCGCCTGCCACCGCAAGATCGACCCCCTGGGCTTCGCGTTCGACAGCTACGACGCGATCGGCCGCTGGCGCACGGTGGAAGCCGTCCGCGACGGCGCCGGCGACAACCCGAAGGTGGACGCCAGCGGCGAGCTGCCCGACGGCCGGACATTCGCCGACGCCGCGGAGTTCAAGAAGCTGCTCCTGGCCGATGTCGACAAGTTCAGCGCCGCGTTCATCGAGAAACTGGCGACCTACGCGCTGCGGCGGGGCATGACGGTGGACGACCGCCCGGCCCTCGCGGAGCTGGCCCGGCGGAGCAAGGCCGCCGATCACCGGCTCGGCGCGATCGTTGAAGCGCTGGCGCTGTCGGAACTGTTCCAGAAGCGGTAGAGGAGAAGACGCGTGAGCAACATCCGGAGGCAGAACTGGCTCCTCGATCGCCGCCGCTTCCTGCGCGGGGCGGGGGCGGCGGTCGCGCTGCCGCTGCTCGACGGCATGAGCCCGCTCCGGGCCCAGGCGGCCGCCGACAAGCCCCGGCGCGCCGTCTTCGTCTACATCCCCAACGGCGTGAACGTGCTGACCTGGCAGATCACGAAGGCCGGCCCGGACTACGCGTTCCCCGAGCCGATGAAGCCGCTCGAGAAGCACCGGGCGCTCCTGACGCCCCTCAGCGGGCTGCACCATCCCAACGGGATCGGCCAGGCCCACGTCTGCGCCGACACCTGGCTGACGGGGGCGAAGATCGGCCAGGACGGCGGCAGCTACAAGAACACCGTCTCCTGCGACCAGGTGATCGCCGGAGTCACCTCGCCGCACACCCGCTTCGCCTCGCTGGAGCTGTCGATCTCGGCCGGCGTGGGTCAGCCGAACAACTCCAACACGCTCTCCTACTCGCCCGACGGCATCCCGCTGCCGGCGGAGGACAACCCGCGCACGGTCTTCCAGCGCCTCTTCGGCGAGGAGCCGGGGGGCCTCGCACAGCGCCGCCGTAAGCTCGACCGTCGCCGCAGCGTGCTCGACTCGGTGCTGGGCGACGCCCGGTCCCTCAAATCCGCCCTCGGCGCCGCCGACCGGGGCAAGCTCGACGAGTACCTCCAGTCCGTCCGCGAGGTGGAGATCCGCGCCGGGCGCCTGGACGCCTGGCTGGACGTGCCGAAGCCCAAGGTCGACGCGGCGACGACCGAGCGGGTGACCCGCAACGTCCCGCGCCAGCAGGCGGGCGAGTATTACCGTACGATGTACGACCTGATCGTGCTCGCGCTGCGCACGGACATGACCCGGGTGGTCAGTTACATGAGCGGCACCGAGGGCAACGGGCTCCCGCTTCCCGAGCTCGGCATCAGCCAGAGCCGCCACGAGCTCTCGCACCACAGCGGCGACCCGGAGATCATGGCGCGGCTCAGCCGCAGCGATGCCTTCCTCGCCCAGCAGTTCGCGTACTTCCTCGATCAGCTCCTGGCCGTCCGCGACGGCGAGGACGCGCTGCTCGACCGCACGATGGTGCTCTTCGGCAGCGGCATGAGCTACGGCCACAGCCACGGCAATGCCAACCTGCCCACGATCCTTGCGGGCGGGGCGGGCCTGGGGCTCAGGCACGGCAGGCACATCGACTACAATCTTCCGATCATCAAGGCCTACGACCTGGCCAAGGCCGGCGAGCACTACACCCTCTGCCACAAGCCGGTGGACGGCAAGGCGCGCCTCAGCAACCTCCTTCTGACCCTGATGCAGAAGATGGAGGTCAAGGCCGGATCGTTCGTCGACAGCCTGGGCCCGATCTCGGAGCTGACGGCCTAGATGCGGGCGGCCCTCGCGATCCTGGTCTGCTTTCCCGCGGCCCTTCGACCCGGCTCAGGGCAGGCCGACGGTCCGCCGCCCTGGACCCAGACCAGGCCCGGCGAGTTTCCGGCCGCGGGCACGGCGCGCGAGATCGCCGGGGAGCTCATCGGGGTGGATCCCGTCACCCGGACGGGGACGCTCCGTCCCGACCGCAATGATTCCCAGCGCACGGACGACTACGACATCGCCCTGCCCTTCTCGCTGCTCCCCTATGCGAAAACGATGTTCCACGGTTCCTTCGCGGAGCTGCGCGACGTCCCGATCGGGACGCACCTGCACGGCCTCTTCTTCGTGCAGGACGCCCCCGCGAAGAACCAGAAGCCCGTCTTCAACCGGGCGCTGCAGCTGGAGGACGATTTCAGCCGCCTCACGCGGCTGAAGCGGGCCTGGCGCGTGGACACGGTGGAGGCCGACAAGGGACGGCTCGTCCTCACGGGCATCGGCGCCGACGGCCAGGCCGACGCGAAGCCCACGACCTTCCAGATAGGGCCCGCGACGCGCGTGTGGAAGGGGCGCGGCCTCGCCAGGTTCGCGGACCTGGCCGTGGGTCAGCACGTCCTGGCGAACCTCACCGTCTGCACGCTCAAGGGGGCCGGCCGCTGCACGGACCTCTGGCTGGACGACGAGAGCCGCGCCGTCGCCCGGGAGCGGCAGCTCGAGACGCACAAGCTGTTCCAGCGCGAGCACGGACTCGGGTGCTGGATCGAGGTCGTGGACAACCAGGCCGGGACGGTGACCGTCACGCTCTTCGACGCCGCCGACCCCTCGCTCCTCAAGGAGGTTCGCGTCAAGGAGCACGTCGCGGCGGCGGTCGCTGAGGAATCGCTGCGCACGTACGACCAGAACAACGATGTCCGGCGGGGCCCGGTGCTGGAGGTGAAGGCCGTCCCGCCCGTTCCCGGCAATTCCGGCGTGCAGGTCACGTTCAAGCCCAACCCCCTGCTGGAAGGCTTCCGGCCCAGGCGCTTCCTCCGGGTCTTCGCCGGCGGCTGGCGCGTCGATGACCTCCCCCGGGAAGAGCGCCTCTATCGCTGACCCTCAGCCGCGCGCCGCCTCGCGGAGGCCGTCGAGCGCGGCGTCGATGTCCGACTCCGTGTTGAAGTATCCGACCCCGAAACGGAGGGTGCCGTCGCCGGGCAGGGTGCCGATCGTCTCGTGCGCGAGGGGCGCGCAGTGGAAGCCCGCGCGGGTCACGATGTCGCGCTCGTCGGAGAGGCGGCGGGCGAGATCCTTCGGGGCGTGGCCCCGCAGCGTCAGCGAGACCACGCCGGTGCGGGCCTCCGGCTCCTTCGCGCCGTAGACGGTGACGCCGGGGATGCCCTCGAGGCCCGCCAGGAAGCGGGCGGCGAGCGTCATCTCGTGCGCGCGGATGCGGTCCACCCCCGTCTTCCGGATCCACTTCACCCCCGCCGCCAGGCCCGCGATCGCCGGGAGGATGTGCGTTCCCACCTCGAGGGCGAGCGGGTGCGCCAGGTTCATCGCGTGCTTCCCCGAATCCTTCCCCGTGCCGCCCTCCGCAAGCGAGTTCAGATGGATCCCGGGCGCGACGGCGAGCACGCCCACTCCGGGCGGGGCGAGGAGCCCCTTGTGGCCCGCGCAGGCCAGGAGGTCCGCGCCCAGCGAGGCAAGGTCGATGGGGAGCAGCCCGGCCGACTGCGCGGCGTCGGCGAGGCAGAGCGCCCCGTGGGCGTGGGCGAGCCTCGCGACCTCCCGCACCGGGAGGATCTCCCCCGTCACGTTGCTCGCCATCGTGCAGGCGACGAGGCGGACGCGCCCCGCCTTCAGCGTGCGCTCCACGAAGTCCAGGTCGATCGGCACGCCCGGACGCCAGGGGGCCACCTCGAAGCGGATGCCCTTCTCGCGCGCGGCCTTCCGGAGGGGACGCGACACTGCGTGGTGTTCGAGGCCACTCATCACCGCGACATCGCCCGGCTGCCACGGGAGCCCGAGGATCGCGAGGTTGAGCGAGTAGGTGCAGCCCGGCGTGAAGACCACGCGCTCGGGGTCGGCGGCGCCCAGGAACGAGGCCACCTCCTTGCGCGCCTCCTCGAGGAGCGGGTACGTGTCGCAGTCCTCGCGCGAGGACGCGCGGAGCGGGCTGCACATCTGACGGAAGCTGAGGTCGGCGGCCTGGTAGACCTCCTCGGGCTTCGGCCAGGTGGTCGCGGCGTTGTTCAGGTAGATCATGCCCGTCCCGCAGAATGAGACACCGGAAGGGAGCTCAGGCCGTCCGCTCGAGGAGCGGGGCGAGCTTCCGGTACGCCTCCGCGGCGGCCTCGGCGGCGCGATGGCTGTCGCGCGAGAGCTCCAAGGCCAGCGGGCCCTGGTAGCCCAGGCGGCGGAGCTCGCCGAAGACGGCCGCGAAATCGACCTCGCCCTGCCCGGGCATCAGGTGCTCGTGCACGCCGCGGCGGGCGTCGTCGAGCTGCACGTTCCGGAGCGTGGGGGCCCACTCCGCGAGGTGCGCGTGGGCGGCGCCCGACTCGGTGACCAGGAGATGGCCCACGTCGATCGTCGTCATGAGGTCGTCCCGCTTCAGGCGGGCGCGGAGCTCCCGGTAGCGGGCCATCGAGTCGACGAGCATGCCGGGCTCGGGCTCGAAGCAGACGAGCGTCCCGGAGTCGCGCGCGTCATCGAGGAGGCGGGGAAGGCGCTCGAGGAGCCTCGCGAAGGCCGCCTCCGGCGCATCGCCCGCCTCGCACGCGCCGCTCCAGATCGAGACCCCCTCGGCGCCCAGCGCCTTCGCCATCCGGAAGGCGCGGCGGTAGAAATCCATGCGGCGTCCGGCGGCGTCCGCGTCGCCCGACAACAGATTCGGCCAGTGCTTGCGGCGCGGGTCGAGGACGTAGCGCGCCCCAGTCTCCAGGATGCAGCGGAGCCCGAGGCGTTCCAGCGTCAGGCGGGCTTTCTCCCAGTCTCGTTCGTCGGTGGTCAGGAGGTCGAGGTGGGGCACGTCGGGCGTGAGGGCCACGCCCTTGTAGCCCAGGTCGGCCAGCATGCGGAGCGCCTCGTCCAGCCGGTGATGGGCGAGCCCGTTCGTGTTGTAGGCGAGGTACATGGAATCCCCAGCATAGCGGACCGGGACGGCCGTGCGCAACGGGTCATGCAAATCGGACCAAATTGGTACCACAATTGTCCTAGATCGGGCCCCTCAGGCCTGATAAACTGGTCCGCTTGGGAGAAGCACCATGAGGGTCTTCCTCGTCCACGTCCGGGACCCGCAGTTCTATGCCATCCCGCGGAAGAAGCAGGGCGGGAACGGGAAACTGCAGGTCATGGGGTTCCCCCCGATCGGCATCATGTCCCTCTCCTCGGTGCTGAAGCGGGCGGGCCACGAGGTCGTGATGTTCGACCAGGCCAACCCGGAGACGCCCAACGAGGTCATCCTGCAGGAGGTGCTCCGACAGAAGCCCGCCCTCGTGGGGCTGAGCTTCCTCTCCACCACGAGCTACCCGTACGCGAAGATCCTGGCCCGGCAGCTGCGCGCGGCCGACCCCAAGGTCAAGCTCGCCTTCGGCGGCGTCTTCGCCTCGCTCAACGCGCAGCTGGTGAAGATGCAGGTGCCCGAAGTGGACTTCGTCTGCCGCGGCGACGGAGAGCAGCTCATCCTGGACCTGCTGGAGCGCCTCGAAGACCCGGGCACGGTGCTCGGCGTCACCTGGCAGAAGGACGGGAAGGTCCAGCAGAACCCCAACCGGCCGCTGCCGCGCGACCTCGACCAGTGGCCTTACCCGGATCGCGAGAGCGTCCCACTCGACTTCGTGGAGTCCATGCCTCTGGACGTCCCGGCCGTCCTGTCTCTCGACAAGTTCACCACGATGCAGACCTCGCGCGGCTGCCCCTGGCCCTGCGTGTTCTGCGACATCCCGATCTTCAACGAGGGGAAGTGGCGCTCGCGCAGCCCGAAGCACGTGCTCGGGGAGTTCAGACACCTGATGGATCACGGCTACGGCTCGGTCTACTTCGTCGACGACCATTTCCTCCTCCAGCCCAAGCGGATCGAGGCCATGTGCGACGGCCTGATCGAGATGAAGAACACCATCAAGTACGGGCTCGAGGGGCGAGTCGACTCCACGGCGCAGCACCTGTTCCCGAAGCTCGCCAGGTCGGGCTGCCGTACGATCATGTTTGGCATCGAGAGCGGGAGCCAGAGGATCCTCGACCGCCTGAAGAAGGAGCAGACCCTCGCCGAGATCGAGAACGCCGTCCGCAACGCCAAGAACGCGGGCATCGAGATCGTCCACGGGTTCTTCGTCGTGGGCATCCCGGACGAGACGGAGGCGGACCTGCGCGCGACCTTCAAGTTCGCGTCGAAGATCCGTGTCGACAGTTTCGGTTTCAACCGCCTCTGCGTCTACCGCGGGACCCCGCTCTGGCAGGAGTACGTGAAGCGCGGGCTCGTGAACGACGTGACCGACTGGTACAAATACTACAAGTGCTCGTCGATCGATCCGACGGTCCTCCCCGGAGAGGTGGTCCACAAGATCCGCTCCGAGGAGATGCGCAAGCTGATCCTGTACAAGTTCACCCGGTATCCGATCCAGACCCTGAGGCTCCTGCGGCGCTTCATGCGCCACATGCCGGTCCGGGACGTCCTCCGCCTGGTCATCAAGCCCTTCCTCGGGAAGAAGGGGGGGGCCACCAAGGCGGAGGTGATTTCGCAGGCGGTGGAGCACGGCAACTTGAAGAGCGCGGCGGCGGATCTCACCCAGCTCGCCGACGAGGAGCTGGAACATGCCATCAAGGAGTCGCGTGCCGAGCGCGAACGCATCCAGGCGGAGGCCGTGGCGGCGCGCTGACCGATCTGCCGGGCCAGGCAAGGGAAGCATGCCGGGTGTGACCTGAGCTCGATCCGCTGGCCGATTCAACGCAGCCGCACCTTGCGACCGCCCCCGCTTTGTCTTCCCCCGCGGCGGTCGTCATCGCATAGTAACTGGGAACCCATGGAACTTCTGCTGCTGGCCGGCCTCGTCCTGGTACAGGAACCGGAGGGCATCAACGCGGATGCCCCGCAGGACACCGTGCTGATGGCCGACGGCGGGAGGCCCGGTCTGGGACACCAGGGAGTGACGAAAGGACCGGGGGGGTCGTGGATCGTGACGCACGAGGCCCAGGTCTACCGATATCCGTCCGACGATTTCCGCGCCTTCCAGTCGGAACTGGTCCGGAACACCGGCGTCTTCCTCCATCCGGACTTCGCCGGGACGAAGTTCGACCACCTCGGCGCGCCCGAGGTCCATGAGGGGAAGGTCTATACTTTCGCCAAGGCCGGCCACAATCCGCCCGTGCGCCTGGTGTGGTTCGACGGGGTCACGCTGGAGCACGAGGGCTTCCGCGAGCTCGCGATGCCGAAGGCCCCGGACGGACGCGAGGTCGTGGTCGTTGGCGGGCCGAGGATCTCGGGCGACAGCTTTATCGCGGCGGCGGACACGATCCCCGCGGGGGCGGCCGAGATGCGGATCCTTGCGAAGTTCCGGTTTCCTTCCGGGGAGTTCCTCGGGTGGGTGCCGCTCCGGGGACGAGGCTACCTGCAGGCGCAGGGGATAGCTCGGGATGCGGAAGGGAACGTCACGGTCGCGGAGACGTATCGCGGAGTCCGGCAGTACTCCGCATCTGGAGAGGATCGCGGGACGATCTTCCGGCATCCGTTGGGCGGCGTGCACGAGGGCTTCCATTTCGATGCGGCCCGGCGCGAGCTGACGATCGCGATCACGCGGGAGGGGAAGTACACGGTGACGCGGGCGAAGGGGGAGGGGCTCAAGGCCGCCTCGGGCGACTCGGCGATCCGCGCCCCGGCAGGCGGGTCGGAGATCGTGATCCGGACCACCGAGCGGCTCGCGGGGGCGATCCACTCGCTGACCTGGAGCGGGAAGGAGTTCATCGACAGCACGGATCACGGGAGGCAGCTTCAATCGGCCTCCAGCTTCGACGCGGGCGCGCCCTTCGTGCCGGAGACCTTCAACCCCACCGAGGCGGGCTCGATGAGCGACGGGGCGGGGCCGCTGAGCACGAGCGTTCTCCTGTCCATGCGCGCCGAGGGGCGCACGCTGGAGGCGCGGACGCAGATGGCCTTCTGGCTGCGGCCCGGGGAGAAATCGCTCGGCCACCCGGCGAGGAACACGAAAGTCCTCTCGAATCACCTGCTGGCGCGGAAGGTGTCGATCGGCCTGCCGGGCCTGCCGCACGTGATCGAATACACGACGACGTTCACGGTGCCGGCGGGGGAGAAGCACGGTTTCGGACAGTTCGAAGCGCTCACGGGGTACATGCCGCCGGAGTTCTCCAGGTTCCTGTGCTTCGATGCCGAGGCGGGGGAGTCCCGACCGCTTACCGATGGACCCGGCGAGCAGCCACGGCCGGTGATCCTCTCTACGGAGTCGGGGAGCCACGCGATGGGGATACTCTCCGCAGATCAGACGCCGGCAGGGTTCAAGGGACCCGGGTATGGGCGCTGGCGGTTCCCGGCGGAGAAGGTGGTGAAGTGGAATTCGGTGTTCCGCACCAAGGACCCGGCTCCCGGGGACCACGCCTTCCGCCACTACGTCGTCGTGGGCTCCCTTGCGGATGTGACCGCTTCATTGAAGGCGCTCCACGCCCGGAAGTGAAACGAACCGCAGAGGGCACGGAGCCAACGGCGACGAGTTCTTACGTTGGGCCCCCCCAACCTTCCTCCGTTGTCTCCGTTTTCTCTGCGGTGAATGTTCTCAACGACGCTTTTGCTCGTCCTGCCACCACTCCTTCCAGAAGCGCCGCGCGTCCTGCCGGGGGAGCAGGCGCAGGCGGTCCTCCTCCAGGATGATGTCCCATTCCTCGTGCATCAGGGTCTGGAGTTCCTGAAGCACCGTGGCGCCGTCGGA
>JAHFOZ010000055.1:0-3579 GCA_023261405.1 Planctomycetota bacterium | reverse complement strand
AGGCTTCGAGGGCCACCTCCGGTCCGTCCGGAAGGAAAGGGGCGGCCACTCCACCCGGAGTTTTGCCTCCGTCGCCAGAGCCTCGACGGCCTTCCCGGCGGTTCCCGCGAAGGGCCGGGAGAGCTTCAGCTGCGAGAGCGCCTTCCAGGGCCGAGGCCGGCGCAGCGCGTTCAGCGGCTGGAGGGACGGCTCCCGATCCAGGCCGAGCAGGACCGGCACCCCCTCGCGCGATCCCAGCCGGCAGAGGGCGTCGGCGGCCCCCTCCCGGACGAAGTCGTCGTCGGCCAGAAGGCGCGCGATCGAGGGGACTGCCTCGCGGGCGTCCAGGTCCGCGAGCGACCCCGCCGCCGCCCGGCGCATGTTGCCATCGGGATGCTCGAGAAGGGATGCGAGCTTGGGGATCAGGGTCTTGTCCCCCAGCCGGCCCGCCGCGTACACGGAGCCGGAGGGGCCCCATCGCGCCGCCCGCGTGAACTGAGCGGCGAGCAGGTCCGCCGTGCCGGGGGTCGGAAACCGGATCATGAACTCGACGGCGCCGGAGGAAACCCAGGAGACCTCGTCGCGCGCGAGAGATTCAATATGGGGGACCGCCTTGGGTCCCTCGATCTCGACGAGAGCCCCCAGGGCACCGAGCCTCAGGAGCGGGGCGGGGGCCTGAAGGAGTTTCACCAGCTCGGGCGTCGCCTCGCGGGCCTTCAGGGCGCCCAAGGCCTCGGCCGCGCAGGTTTGGCGGCTCGAGGGGCCGTCCTTGAGCAGGCCGAGGAGTTCGGAGATCGCCTCTTTGGCTTCGAGGTCGGCCAGGGCTTCGACGATCGCCGAGGAGTTCCCGGACCCGCCCCCACGGAGCGCGCGCAGGAGTTCGGGGATGGCGTCCCGCCCGGCCAGTTCCACCAGCGCCGCGGTCCCGGCCTTCCGCGGTTCGTAGTCCGCATCGCAGAGCAGCGGCACGATCGAAGGGATCGCCTCTTTGATGCCCCATCCCGCCATGGCCATCGCCGCAGCCGCGCGCACGTCGTCGTGCCCGTCCTTGAGGAGCAGCAGGATCTCCCGGGACGACGCCCGGTCTTCCAGCGCCACGAGGGCTTCGATCGCGGCGGCACGGACCCCTTCCTCGCGGTCCTGGAGCAGCGGCCTGAGGGAGGGGATGGCCTCCTTCCGATCCAGGTTGGCGAGGAATCGCACCCCTTTGACGCGGACCTCTCCGTCGTCCTCGTCCAGGAGCCGGGAGACCTCCTTCACGTTGCCCGGGGTGTCGATGGTCAGGAGCGCCTCGATCGCCAGGCCCCGGACCGCAGCCTCGTCATCTTCGAGCAGCGCGCGAAGGTCCGCCGCCGCCTCCGCGTCCGCGAAATGGAGCGCGGCCTCCACGGCCGCGGTACGTGCATCGAGCGCGCCATCACGCAGGAGCTTGCGGACCTCCGGGATATGGTCGCGGGCATCCAGCCGGATGAGCCCACGCACGGCGGCGGCGCGGGCCTCCGGTTCGGGCGCCCCGAGGAGCGGCGCGAGGGCCTGGGCAGGCCCCACCTTCGCCAGCGCGGTTGCGGCCGCGACGCGGACCTCCGGAGCGCCCTTGAGGAGCGGCAATAGGGCGGGGCCGCTCCCGGCGACTTGCAGCGCCCCGAGCGCAAAGGCGGCCATCGAAACTACGGACGCCTCCGGGTCCTCGAGGAGGCGGACCACGTCGCCGGCCATGAAGACCGCACGCCGGTTGCCGATGGCCTGCAGGCCCGCGCAGCGGACCCTCGCTTCTTTGTGCTTCAAAATCTTCGTCAGGAGGGGGGCGGCCTCCTGGGATCGGGTCTGGGCGAGGATCTCCGCCAGCGGAGCCAGGACCGCCTGATCCTCCCCGTCTACCAGGGGGGCGATCGCCGGGAGGAGCTTCGAGGCGGGCACCCGGGAGAGCGCCTGGGTCACGGAGGACCCGCCTCCGTTGGTCTCATGAAGCATCCTGAGGAGAGGCGGGAGCGCGGCGTCGAGGTCGAAGGGGATTTCGCCCGACCCGAGTCCGTTGGCGGCCGCCTGCCGGACTTCCGTTGCCGGATCGCTGAGCGCGGCGACGGCCGCCGCGATGGCCTTGGGGTGCTCGAGGCCCGCGAGGTTGCTGACCAGCATGCCGCGCAGCTCCGGCTCCGGGTGCTTCAAGGCGGCCAGGAGCTGAGGCAGGATGCCGGGCTCGTTCTTCCAGAGGAGCGCTCTGGCGGCGTTCGCCCGCACCTCCGGGTCCGGGTCCTGGAAGAGTTCCGCGATCGCAGGCAAGGTCTCGTGCAATCCCAGTTGACCCAGGGCGAGCGCCGCCCTGGAGCGCAGTCCGGCATTCTCGCTCTTCAGATGGCGGAGCATCCACGGCACGGCTTCGATGCTCCCCAGCGTCGCGAGAGCTTCCATCCCCTCGTGGGCGGGGAAGTCCGGATCATTCATGCGCTTGAGGATCTCGGGGACCGCCTCACGGGCCCCCAACTGGCCCAGGGCTCGTAGGGCGACCGCACGGACGTCGGCGTCGTTCGTGAACAAGCGGAGGATCTCGCCGGAGGCGGACCGGGCCTGCAGGAACGCGAGGGTCTCGATCACTTCGACCCGGAGGGCAGGGGCCGGGTGTTTCAGGAGCGCGATCACATCGGGAACGGCCTCGACCGCCTTCATCTCCACCAGGGCGCCCCGGGCGGCAGACCTCAGGTCCTCGTTCTCGTCGGCGAGGAGCGTGACCAGGAGGGGCGTCGCCGAGCGGAGCCCGAGCCCCGCCAGCTTTTCGCAGACCGAGGCCTTCTCCTCCGGCGTGGCGGCGCCGCGCAGGGCGGGCAGGGCCAGGGGCTCGAGGTCGCGACGGCGGAGCGCAGGCGACCCCTCGGGCCGCGAGGTGAGTTCGAGGAGGGCGTCCGTCCAGGTGGAGTCGTTCCCGGCGGCCAGGCGCTCCTCGAGCCCGGGGATGGCCCTGAGGAGGCGCGGGGAGAGCGTCCCGCGGAGGGCGAAGATCCGGAGGAGGTGGCGCGCGCGCGGCGCGATCTCGGGGTCCCCGCCCGCAACAGCCTTCTCCAGCGCGGGGACCGCCGCGCGTCCGAGTTCCTTGATAGCTCGGAAGGCGTCATCCCGCTCTTCGACCGCATCCGCCCCCAGCTTCTCGACGAGTCGTGCCGGATCCTGGAGCAGGAGGAGCGGGAGGGCCGCGAGCAGGAGTCTCATGCGGGCACCGGGAGATTATACGAGCCCGGCGACTGCGCGCGGGATTCAGCGGGAGAGCAACCGCTTGCGGAGATCGAGGCACTGGCCCTTGAGGCCGAAGCGGTCGCCGTCGAAGTCGGGGTGGTTGCGTTCGAGGTTCTCGATCCCCACCTTCGCGTATTCGAAGTCGCGGCCCTCGCCGCGCTCGGCCAGGACGAGGATTCCCGAGAGCCGTGCGCGCCACCAGGGCTCGGATCCCGCGGCACTTGCCTGCACGACGTTTCCGAAGACCATGGCCGCGTTGCCGAACTGGAAGCGCTGGCCCCGCTTGGCGAGCTCGACATAGACCTGGCCCAGCTCGAGGTAGGGGCCGAACAGCCAGCGCTCCTTTTCGAGCCGAGCCATGTCGAGACTGCCGTC
>JAHFOZ010000479.1 GCA_023261405.1 Planctomycetota bacterium | reverse complement strand
TCGCTCACGAAGCGGCCGCCCCGGGCGCGCGTGGAGTTGAAGTGGATGGCGCGGGCGACGAGCTCCTTGCCCGTGCCGCTCTCGCCGTGCACGAAGACGGGCTCGTCGGTGTCGATCACGCGGTCGAGGAGGGCGAAGACGTCCTGCAGGGCGCGGGACTTCCCGACGATCCCGCTGAAGTCGTGCTTGAGGATCACGTCCTTCCGGCGCGAGTCGAGGTCCTGCTTCACCTTGGCGAGCTCGGCGTACTGTTTCTCGACCTTCTCCTTGAGCTGGTCGTTGAGGCGCTCGATCTCCTCCTTGGACCGCCGCAACTCCTCCTGGCGGCGCGCATTCTCCTGGAGTAGGCGCGTGTTCTCGATGGCGATGGCGGCCTGGTCGGCGAAACCCTGGAGGAGCGGGAGGTCGGCCTCCTGGAAGATGCCGGTCTCGAAGCGGTTGTCGATGTAGACGCAGCCGAAGATGCGGTCGCGGACGCGGAAGGGGACGCAGAGGAGGGAGTGGAGCTGGAGGTCGGCCACGCTGCCGGCGGCGGGGAGGCCGGGGTCGCTGAGGGCGTCGGCGGAGAGGATGGGCTTGCCCGTGCGGAGGACCTCCTCGGCGACGGAATGGCTCACCTTGAACTCGGGCTTCCGGATGGATTCGCGGTCGAAGTTCCGGGCCACCTTGATGACGAGGCTCTCGTGCTCGCGGAGGATGAGGAAGCCGCGCTCGGCGCCGGCCATCTCGATCACGGAGTCCATGATGATCTCGAGGAGCTTCTTCAGGTTGTGCTCGGAGTTGATGAGCTTGTTGATCTCGATGAGGCGCGCGAGGCTGTCGCGCTCGGTCTGGAGGGCCTCCTCGGCGGCGCTCGGGGCGGGGGCGCCGGCCGGGGCGGTGGGGACGGGCCGCCGGCGGAGGAGCGGGCGGAGGCGGCGGTGGGGGCGGAGGATGGGGATGCGGCGGGTCTTGGACTTGGGCTGGAGGTCCTCGAAGAGGATCGAGGTGCCGCCCACGTAGATGCGGTCGTTGTTCTCCAGGAGGTGGGAGTTCACCTTGGCCCCGTTGACCTCGGTGCCGGAGAGGGTCTCGAGGTCCACGAGCTTGTAACGGCCATCGGGGGTCTGCTCGATCTGGAAGTGCTCGGGGGCGGCCCCGGGGTCGCCGAGGCGGACGAAGCAGGAGGCGCCGGCGCCGATGACGACGAGATCGTCCTCGAACTCGTAGACGGCGGGCTGCTGGTCGGGGCCGGTGATGGTGAGTCGGGGCATGGCTAGGGACGAGGGCCAGACCCCGGCTCGGGGAGGTGTCCTGTCTGCATGCCCCGGACATTCTAAGTACTTCGACTTGAAAGTTCGAGCCCCGTCGGCCTGCGGGGGCACGACGGGTTCCGGACTTCTGCGGCTCAGCACCGGGCCGCCTCCTGGACGAAGTAAAGTCCCCCGCGGATGCATGGCCCCTCGGCCGCCGGACGTCGTATACTTGATAGGACAGGGGACCGTATGGGACAGGTGCATGCGAGCGATCCCACGAGGATCCACCGCCATCGCTACATCGTCGAGGATCCCGCGCGGTTCCTCTGCCTGGCGGCGGCCGCGGTGCTGCTGTTTCTGCCGCAACCGGGGCTGCTCCTTACGATGGCCGTGATCGCGGCCGTGCAGCTCGGGCCCGTCCTCATGATGGCGCGCTCGATGAACCGGGGTTGGTCGAGCCGCTGGGGCAGGACGGCCCACCCGAGCGTCTTCTCCTCGAGCCTGGCGATGGATTTCACCCAGCTCTCGGCCGGCACGCTGGTGGGGGCGCTGCTCCTGGCGAGGCACTTCACCCATGGGGAGGGCGCGGACATCGCGCGGCCTCTGGGAGTGCTGGCGGTGGCGGTGGCGTTCCTGCCGGACCTGCGCCTGTGCCGCTGGCTCCTGGCGGGCGATCCGGCGGGCCGCTCGCGGGAGCTGCGCGAGGGACTGTGCCTGAGGGACCCGGTGATGCTGGCATCGCTCCTGGCCGCCGCGGTCGTGTGCTTCATCGACGAGCTTTCGCTCACGGTCGTCTTCCTTTCGTTGCTCCTGTTCCAGTTCAACGCGGTCCTGGTGATCCTGGACAAGTACCTGCCGGAGATCGAAGTGGCCCGGCACCGGGGCTGGAAGGCCGTGCTCCTGGAACGGGAGGGCCGCAGGTTGTGGCTTTGCCTGGCCCCCCTGGCGCTGATCCCGCTCCGGGTCTCGCTGGGCGATCGCGCCGGGATCCTGGGGGCCTGCCTGCTCGCCGCCGTGGTGGCGGCGCCCGACCTGCTGCGGGGGCTCGCCTGGGCGGGACGCGCGGTCGGGAACATGTTCCGGGTGACGCCGGCCCCGCGGGGCGGGGGCACGTACATCGTCCTGCCGCGGATTCCGTAGGGCTCACGCCTGCGGCGGCGGCGCGCCCCCTTCCGGCTTGCGCCAGACGCCCGTCTGGCGGAACTCGTCCACGCGGCGCATCCCCTCGAGGAGCATGCCCACCGTGTCCATGCTCACCTGCTTGACGGATTGTTCCCGTCGGACCGGCTCGAAGCGGAAGTTCCCGCGTGCCCAGCCCATGAACTCGAAGAAGGCCTCCTCGCCGTCCTTCTCGCCCATCTTCACCTCGTGGACCTGGCCGTCGTGGAGGTACATCTGGAGGGCCTTGTCGGCGTTCTGGACGATGAGCATCCCCGTCTGGCCGTTCACGTTCATCGCCTGGATGAGCTCGCCGGGCGGGATGAGCTCGAGCCGGCCGATGATGCCTTTCTTGAGCTCGTCGATGACCCAGCGCCCGGTGCGGGCCAGGCGGTTGGCAAGGATGCGGGCGAGGGTGATGGCGATCTCGGGGGCGATCCCCAGCATCTGGTTGAAGTTTTCCTTGGAGACCGCGAGCACGGTCACGTCGCCCTTGGCGCGCACGGTGGCGGAGGCGGGCTCGCCGGTGATGAGGGACATCTCCCCGAAACACTCCCCGGCCGGCAGGGTCGCGAGGGTGCTTTCCACCTGGTTGTCGTCCTGCTGCACGACCTCGCACTCGCCCTCGAGCACGATGAAGAAGGCGTCGCCGTGCTTCCCGCGCGTGATGAGGGGGCGGCCCGCGGGGACGCGGGTGCCCTTGATGAGCCGGGCGATGCGCATGAGCTTGGCCATGTGCACGCCCGTGAACATCTTCATCTTGGAGATGCTGTTGAGAATGAACTGTGAGGCGGCGGGCGAGGCGGAGGCCTCCGTCTCCTGCGAGACGGGCTGGAAGGTCCACCAGGACTTCCCGGCCGGGCAGCCCCCGCAGTAGGTGTGCGCGAACGCGGAGGCGGGCTGGCCGGCCTGGAGTCGCGGGATGACCTTCTGCAGGTTCTCGACCGCAATGGCGCACACGGGCAGCCCGTCCACCCCGGAGACCGTGGGGGGCGAGAACTCCAGGCGCGCCTCGCGCCGGTAGAGCGGGCATCCCTTGTCCTCGTCGCAGACGGCATGAATTTGAAACATGGGTACGACGGAGTATAGCATCCCGGGGGATTGAGCGATTGGATCATTGACGATCAGGGGGATTGCCGATCGAGTCATTGACGATTGAACCATTGAACGTCTCCCCTGGTTTCCAACCACCAGGGCACCAAGACACAAAGTTTCTCAAGGAGGGCCTTGGTGCCTTCGTGTCTTGGTGGTGAAATCGATGCTTGCGAATCAGGTTGAACAGGTTCAATCCGACGTGGTCTGTGCCGCCCTCAGCCAGAGGGGGTCCTGCTCGACGGCCGCCAGGATCTCGCCCGACTTCAGCATGACGTAGCCGCCCTTGCCGGGGCCGTGGTTTCCGACACGGTCGGCGCAGAACGGGTCCTCGTTGCGCATCCGGGTGGGCGGGAGGGCGGGGCCCCGGTAATCGATGTCGTCGGCGCGGCCCCGCACGGGGCAGGTGAGGTCAAGGTCGGGCTTCTGGCGCGTGGGCCACTCCGGGTGATTCGCCAGGAACGCGCGGCCCGTTCCAAAGGCGTCCCACTTGGGGGAGGCGGGCAGGTCGCCGCTCTTCAGGGCCATGGA
>JAHFOZ010000478.1:3128-4020 GCA_023261405.1 Planctomycetota bacterium | reverse complement strand
CTTGATCTGCTGGCCCGCATCGGTCGCAAGGACCCGGTGACGCGGATAGACGCTGATCGACTGCAACGTAGGGGCATCTGACGCGCCGTACGGCATCCCCTGCATGATCCAGCGCACGAGCTTCCGGTAGTCGTGGCCGTCCCTGGCCAGGCGGTCGCCCCCGCCGTGCGGGACGGTGCCGGTGGCCTTCATCAGCAGGAGGCTGTGCTCCGGCGCCGAGGGGAACATCCGCCGTCCGAAGGACTCCTTCACGAGGTACTCGTAATCCTCGCCGGGCTCGAACCCCAGCAGCGAGAGGCGGAAGCCGTTCTGGCCCCCGCTCTTGCCGTGGCAGCCGCCGCTGTTGCAGCCGA
Source organism: Planctomycetota bacterium (assembly GCA_023261405.1). Taxonomy (GTDB): domain Bacteria; phylum Planctomycetota; class MHYJ01; order MHYJ01; family JACPRB01; genus JACQFK01. Next base: position 3,667 of record JAHFOZ010000478.1, on the reverse strand, counting down.
GCTTCGTGAAAATCGGCGTGATTTGGTTGGGGAAATCCACGGGGGGAGGATCGGCAAACCGCGTGACCGTCACGGGAACGGACGCCTCGACCCCGCCCGCAACCGCCTTCACCGTCGCCGTCCCGTCCCTGAGGGGCTCCACGCGACCGCGGCCGTCTACCCTCACGATCCCCTCGGGCGTGCTTGAATACTTCACCTCGGAGGAAGCGTCTGCCACGCGTCCGTCCGCGAGCTTTGCCGTCACGACCAGCTGAACGCGGGCGTCCGGCCCCAGGAGGTTCGCTTCCTTCGAGGCGTCCTTCTCGTCCGAGCTGGAGGCGAGGATCGCGAGCGACTTGGGCTGCAGCCCATCCTTCCCGTCGGGGAATCCCGAGGCGGATCCGATGGTCCCCAGGACCGCCGCGAGCGCAATGAATCCCATTCTCATGGTCGGTCCTCCGCTAGAACAGTTCGCCGATCGGGCTCCCGCTCGGGAGCACGGGCCGCGGCCGTCCTGCATGGTCCAGGTATTCCGCGTGGACGTCCACCCCCAGGTGCCG
>JAHFOZ010000478.1:0-3097 GCA_023261405.1 Planctomycetota bacterium | reverse complement strand
CTGGGGAGACTTGGGATTTTCCTTCGGGTACGCGCCCTTGTCGTCGCTGGAGCCGACCACCCTCCCGCCCTGGACACCGCCTCCCGCGAGGGCCACGCTCATCACGTGCGGCCAGTGGTCGCGACCCGCCTTGTCGTTCACCCTCGGGGTCCGTCCGAACTCGCCCCAAGCCAGAACCATCGTGCTCTCCAGCAGGCCCCGCTCCTCCAGGTCGCCGAGGAGCGCCGTGTAGGCCCGGTCCCAGCGCGGGAGGAAGCCGCGGCGCAGCGTGTCGAAACCTTCGACGTGCGTGTCCCACCAGCGGACATCGACCGTCACGAGCCGCACGCCCGCCTCCACGAGCCGCCGGGCGAGGAGCACCCTCTGGGACCACGCGGGCACCCCGCAGCGGTCAGGAGTGGGCGCCTTGAACTCGGCCATGAAGCCGTAGCGCTTCCGGGTCTCCTGGGACTCGGCATCGAGATCGAAGGCCTTTCGCGCCTCGGGCCCCGTGATGATCTGCCAGGCGCGGCGGTTGAACTGGTCCATCGCGCCCATCTCGCCCGACTGGTCGGCCGAGCGGTTCAGGTTGTCGAAATTGCGAAGCAGCTCCTTGCGATCGTCCATGCGCCCCACGGCGATCGCCTCGGGCGCCTGAAGGTTCGGGATGCGGAAGGGGCCATCGCTCGCCGGGTCGGCCTCCGTTTCGAAGGGGCGGTAGGCGGGTCCCAGGTAAGCGGAGTCGGTCCCGGGCACCATCTTGGGGATCATCACGTACGCGGGGAGCTTCGGGTTCCTCTCCTGGAGCTGCTTGGCCACGATCGACCCGCAACTGGGATGCACGTTGTCGGCGGGAATCGGTCCCGAAGGATAGCCCGTGAAGCAGAGCTGGTCGCCCGACGAGTGGCCCGCGTCCCCATGCGTGACCGAGCGGATGATGGACCATTTCTTCATCATCTTCGCGCTCAGGGGAAGCAGCTCGCAGACATGGATTCCCGGGACAGTCGTGGCGATGGAGGAGAACTCGCCCCGGTACTCGATGGGGGCCTCGGGCTTCGGATCCCACGTCTCGTGCTGGCTGGGACCGCCCCGCATCCAGAGGATGATGACCGAGGTCTGCCTCTTCGCGTGCCGTCCCTGCTGCGCCGCCAGGGCCTCCGAGCGCAGGACGTCGGACAACGAGAGACCGGCCACGCCAAGCATCCCCGCCCGCAGGAAACTCCGGCGGTCGATGGCCGCAAGGTGGCGACGGAACTCGTCGCATCCGATACGGTCCGCTTCCAGGCTCACCCTTCGCACTCCTATGGGCGTCAGGAGCGATTCCACGCCCCTTGACGCTCTATACCAATTCGCGAATCGGCTGGTGCTCGGCGTCGAGGATGTACTGGGGCCGCCCCGCCAGGTCCGTCAGGGTTGTCTGGTACGGGTCGATCCCCAGATTCTTGTAGATCGTGGCGTGGACTTCCTCGAAGCGGATGGGCCGCTCCACGGCATGTTCGCCCAGGCGGTTCGTGGCGCCGATCACCTGGCCCGTCTTCATCCCGCCGCCCGCCATGAGCGCGCAGGACACCTGCGGCCAGTGGTCGCGCCCGCCATCCTTGTTGATCTGCGGCGTCCGCCCGAACTCGCCCCACACCACGACCGTGACGTCCTTGTCCAGGCCGCGGGAGTGGAGGTCTTCCACGAGGGCGCTCACCCCCTGGTCGAGCATCGGGAAATTCTGACGGCCGCGGTCGAATCCCTTGCCATGCCAATCCCAACGGCCGAACGCGAGGGTGACGCAGCGCGCGCCGGCCTCGACGAGCCGCCGCGCCATGAGGAACTGGTCCAGCCGCGCCCAGGGGCCGTCGTCCTGGAAATCTGACGACCCCTTGCCGTAGCGGGCGACGGTCTTGGGGTCTTCCTTCGAAAGATCCAGGGCCTCGGCGAGATGGCTCGAGGTCAGGATGTTCATCGCCTGCTGGTGGTAGGCGTCGATCCCTTCCATGTTGCCCGAGGAGTCCGCCTCACGCCGGAACTGGTCGAACCCGTCCAGCAGCGCCTTGCGATCCTTGAGCCGCTCCAGGGAGACGCCCTTGAGCGTCATGTTGGCCTTCAGCTCCTCGCCCTCCGGAGCGAAGGGGGTGTACGCGGCGCCCAGGAACCCGGACTGCCCGTTGTCCCCCCAGGGGCCGTGCTGAGTCTTGGGGGAGAGTCCCAGCGCCGGGGGGACGGAATAGGTAGTCGAGGGTCCGGCCAGGCGGGCGACCACCGAGCCCATGCAGGGCCATCCCCCCTTGGGCTTCGCTTCCTTGTGCGAACGGCCGGTGAGGCACTGGTACGCATAGTGGTCGCCCGAGGCTCCCACGATGGAACGGATGAACGCGAGCTTGTCGGCAATCCTCGCCATCCGGGGAAAGAGTTCGCAGAGCTGCAGGCCATCCACGTTGGTGGCGATGGGCTTGAACTCGCCGCGGACCTCGGAAGGAGCGTCCGGCTTCAGGTCCCACATGTCCTGGTGCGGGGGGCCGCCCGCCAGGAAGATCATGATCACGGACTTGCGCGAGCGGCTGTTTCCGGACAGGGAATCCGCCTGAAGGAACTTGGGAAGCGCCAGCCCGCCCATGGCGAGGCTGCCAATCCTCAGGAAATTGCGGCGGGTGAAGCCGTCGCAAAACCGGCCTTCGTTCCCGCCCTGGATCGTCAGCATGGAGAGACCTCCAAGGTCTTCACCCCGCGGAGAGGATTTCCGTTTCGATCCCGCTCCTCTCCTCGATCCCGCAATACTGACTTTACGCTTTGGAGACTACGCAAGTTCTTACTTCCTCTACATTCTTCCATAACAGAGGATCGGTCCCCCTGTGATGGAAACCGTGCTTTATCCGCATTAGCAGCAGCGGGAAACGCCATACCCGAAGTATATCCCGCAACTCCGCTACTTGGCCGGGAGCTCGAAAACAGCGACGGGAGCGGTCGCCTCCGGACGCCATACCCGCAGGACCCCGTCCAGGCCCCCGGCCGCGACCAGCCGCCCGTCCCCGCTCACGGAGACGGAATAGGTGAAGCCCTGGGCCCCTTCAAAGTTCCGCTCGACGGTCCCGTTCTCGCGGACCAGGCGCAGGGGTGAACCGCCAGCACT
>JAHFOZ010000477.1 GCA_023261405.1 Planctomycetota bacterium | reverse complement strand
TTCTGGCCCGCCTCGAGGGCCTTCTCGATCTGGGAGGCGTTGAGGTGCTCGATGACCGCCAGGACGTTCACGCCCACGTGGTCCGTCTTGAGTTTCTTGAGGCCGTCCTCGAGCTTCTTGGCGTAGTGCTCCTGCCCCTTGGCGCGGAGCTGGCCGACCAGCTCGGCCATCTTGCTCTCGAGCTTGGTGAGCTCCAGCTGGATCTTGGACTGGCCCTGGACGGCGGGGTTTCGTCCGGGGTCCTGATCCTGGGCCGCGGCCCCGAGGCCGGCGAGGAGCGCGAGGGCCGCCGCGAAGAAAGGACGCATCGGGAACCTCCTCTACTCTTCTACTTCTTTTGGGGAATGATCTTGTTCTGGTCGTCCTGCATTTTCTTGAGATCGCGCGCGATGCGGATGACTTCCTGGTAGCTCGACCAGCGCTCCAGCTGCTCCAGGGCCCTCTGGATGCCCGAGGTCACCTGGCTCTGGATGTTCTGGGCGTCGCGCAGGGCCCGGGCGCGGTCCGTCCCGCTCTTGAGCTTGGCGGACTGATCGATGCCCGCCGCGGCCACGCGGGAGAGGGCGGGCCGGGTGGGCTCGGCCGGGTCCCCCACGAGGTGCGAGAGCTCGTCGACGGCGGCCTGCAGCTTGGCGGCGGCACCCTCGTTGTAGATTTTATTGTAGACCCCGCGGCGCTGGATGAAGCGGATGTCCTTGCGCGCCCCGTCGAGCTTGGAGGTGATATCATTCTGCTCCAGGCCCGCCTGGCGGACCTCGCTCTGCTGCTCGGGGGAGAGGAGGTCGATCTTCCCGAAGTTCGTCACCAGCCGCGTGGAACGGTTCCAGTGCGCCTCCTGCCGGTTCTTCTGGTCCCGGAGGAGGATCTTAATCTTCTCGATCGCGTCCTGGAGCTCCTTCTCGAGGACGCCGAGGGGCACGACCGAAAGCTTGTAGACGCGCGAGAGGCGCGTGTTCCTCGCGCCGATGTCCTTGTAGTCCTCGGCGCGAAAGCGGAGCTCCACGTGGTCGCCTGCCTGAAGCCCCATCTTCGAGATGTCGATAGAGGACTCGCTCCGGATGAGGGGCTCCCCGTAGTCCCGGGAGTTCTGCTCGCGGGTGAACTCCACGGCGTACCACTCCTTCGTCTTGTCCTTCAGCTGGGAGCGGATCTGGACCTCCAGCGCGATGCGCGCGACGCCGTGGTCGTCCTTGACCTCGAGGCTCAAGGGCCGGTCGCAGAGCTCGGTGACGAACTCGTCGCCAATGGGGTCGATTACCACGATTTCGGGGAGGCGGTCCTCGAGGCCCTTGATGGAGAAGCGGATGTCGTCGCGGTTGTTGAGGCCATTCCCGGCCTGCAGTTCGAGGGCGTACTCGCTCGAGGCCTCGGTGACGGTGAACTCGCCCTTGAGGAGCCGGGGTTTGCCCTCCGCCGTGGGGGAGACCGCCAGGGGCGAGGCCTGCTCCTTGCCCTTGAAGCCCAGGAGGAAGCGGGCGGCCTTGAGGTCCTCGTTGGTCACGGCCTCGAAGCGGACTTTCGTGTGGAAGGGGGCCACGACATTCCCGAGGGCCTCGGGGCGGTCGGGCGGGGTGTTGGGCTTCCGCATGTAGGCGGGGTATTCGAAGAAGACCTTGACGCTCTCGATGCTGGGCGGGGTGACGGTGTCCACGACATGGGTGGCGGTCACGTCATCGCCGCCCTCGACGGTGAACTCGAAGGGGCCGCTGAGGCGCGGGAAGAGGAACTGGTAGCGCTGCCCCTCCACCGGGCTCATGCGCTCCTTGCCGTGCTCGCCGGTCCTGAACCGGTACTCGAGGTTGACCTTGGAGGGCTCCACGCCCTCGCAGACGACGGCGATGATGAGGTCCTCGCCGCGGGCATGGACCCGGCGGCCGTCGACGAAGTCGAGGACCCTGAGGTGCGTGCGCTGGGGCCACTTTCGGGCGCCGCCCACGATGCGGCTGAGGTAGATGGCCGCGCAGTCGGCGGGGTTCCACACGGCGCCGGCGAGCATGAAGAACGCGGCGAGGCCGCCCGCGAGGGCGACCTTGCCGACGTACTTGCGGACGATGACGCGGCCGAAGTCGATGGAGGCGGTGGCCCGCTCGGCGTCTCGGACGAGGGCCTCCACGAGTTCCGGGGAGTTGTAGGAGGACTCGCGGCGGGCGTTCTCGCCCGCGGGGAGGTCGAGGGGCTCGCGGACGAGCTGGATGGCGGAGATGAGCCTGTCGTTGAGCTCGGGATACTGGCGCTCGACGAAGAGGGCGAGGTCGTCGTCGCTGATGCGGACGGCGAGGGGACGCACCACGTGCTTGAAGAGGAGCCAGCCCAGGACGGCGCCGCCGGCGCAGAGGAAGAAGAGGCGGACGTAGGCGGGGAGGATGAGGGCCCAGTCGATGAGGAAGGTGACCACGACGAAGGCGCCGAGGACGAGGGCGAGGCGGGAGAGGCCGTCGAGCGCGTAGAGCCTTCGGATGCCTCCCCGGATTCTGCCCAGGCGGGCGGCGATGGGGGCCATCTTGTCGGCGAGCGGGCTCACGCGCTATCGGACCTCCACGCGGACTTCATTCGATTTCAGGATGCCGACCCAGGCCTTCTCGGGCGCGCCGGGGCCGCTGGTGAATACGGCGCGGACGCGGGCGGTCCCTTTCTCCCGGAAGACGGCGGGGTCCACGCCGCATTCGATGATGCATGGATGAGATACGTCAAGCCGCACGAGGCCGTTGGGGGCGGAGAAGGCCTCCTTGAGCGCGGCGCGGTTGGGGTCGAGGGGGACGGGCGAGTCGTTGATGTAGAGGCACATCAGCTGGGAGAGGTCGCGGCGGGCGCCGAGGTAGAGGGGGGCGAGGGCGTCGGTTTCGAGGGTCAGGTTCCACTTGAGGGGGGCGCCGGGGGTGACGGTGGTCTGGTCGCGGGGATCAAGGGTGAGCCGGAGGGTGGGACGTTCGTATCGGGCGAGCCAGGTGAGATAGTCGTGGGGGTTGACCTCGGTGAGGGCGAGCCCCACGGCCGCCTGTCGGGGCTGCAGGGTGAGGCTTTGACCTCGCGGGGATCGGACCTCGACGCTCCCTTCGACGACATAGACGGTGGCCGGGGCGGTGACGCCGAAGCGCGTGCCGTGGACCCGGACGGTGGCCTCGCCGGAGCGGATCTCGAATCCCTTGCCGGAGGGGAGGATGTCGGCAAAGAGGTCGCCCGATTCGAGGAGGCAGGTGCGGGCATCGGGGAAGCGGACGGTGGCGTTCTGGTTGAGCTTGAGGGTGCCGACGTCGGGGAGGATGAGGGTGGTGAATTGCGCGGCGGTGAAGGACTCGTTCCAGTTCAGGGCCTTGCGGGTTTCCGCCACCACCGGCAAGGCCCCGGTTTGCGGCATCGTCCCCAGGATGACGAACGACGCCACGGCGACCAGGATGCTGGCCGCGGCCGCCGTCCGCAACCAAAAGCGGGAGGCCGCGAACCTGTGGTTGAGTATTTTGGATTCGATGGTCTTCCAGGTTTCGGGGGCGGCTTCGATTTCCGGGAGGGTGTGGAGGAGGGCGAGGGTGGCTTGCGTGCGTTCCATCTCGGCGGTGCAGGCCGGGCAGGCCTTCAAGTGGCCCTTTACGGCTGCGTCCTCAGAAGGCTCGCAGCCGCCTGTTAGGTACTCGTGGGCGCTGTCTCGAATGCCCTGGCAAGTCATCGCACCTCCTGTAACCGGGAGCCCCCCCGAAAGGTTCATGGAATCGCCGGGTATCCCTTTCTCGCCATGATGACAGCAGGATACTCAGAACGATTGGGACGCGCCTCCTGTTAGAATCCTGAGGGCGACCCATGATCACCCTGACCTGTCCGTCCTGCGCCGCGAAGAGCACCCTGGGCGACGAGTTCGCCGGCCGGAAGGCCAAGTGCCCCAAGTGCGGCACGCGGGTCCGCCACCTGCCCGACGGGACCTTCGAGCTCCTCTCGGTCGGACAGGCGCCCCCCTCCCCCGCCTTGCCCTCCGTAGCTCCGACCGGCACGGGGGGAGCGAATGAGGGGCCCATCCCCGGTCAGCCTGCGGCAGCCGTGGCCTCCTCTCCCG
>JAHFOZ010000476.1 GCA_023261405.1 Planctomycetota bacterium | reverse complement strand
AGTAGATCTCGTGCGCCCGCTGGGCGAGATCCAGGATCCGCTCAGCCTCGTCCAGGTACTTCCCGTCGGCCACCGTATGGGCCCGTAGCTCGTTCTGGATCTCAAGCTGCCGGGACCGCCAATCGGCCGACTTCTCGCGAAACTCCTCGGGTGTGATCAGCCCTTCCAGCCGATCGGTGTACGCCTTGTCGACAAATGTCTTGAGCCGGGTGCCTTCCGCCTGAAGCGCCGTCATTCGCCCCTTGTTGTACTCCCGCTCCGAGGCGAAGCTCTCCCGGAGGGCGGTCTTGATCTCCTCGACCACTTGGGAGTCGATCCAGAGGCCTTTCAGCGATTCGCCCAACTGCGCGACCAGGTCCCGCTCCGAGATGCGGGACCCGGGGCACACCTTTCCTTCGTTCTTCCAGCCCGTGCAGTGGTAATGGACGTATTCGCGGCGCGTCCCGTTCTTCTGGCGCTTTGCATGGTATTCGGCCGTGATCGAGCTTCCGCAATGCCCGCAGGTCCCCAGGCCCCGGAAGGCGAACTTCCGCTCCGTGGACTGGGTCTTCCGGCCCAGCACGACCTGGACGCGATCGAAGAGGGCCTTCGAGATGAGGGGTTCATGTTTTCCGATCCGGCTCTCGCCCTTCCACAGGGTCATCCCGTAGTAGAAGGTGTTGGTCAGCATCTTGTGGATGCCGCTCTTGCCGATGGGCTTCTTCTTGAGGGGGTGATCGAGCCCTTCCTTCCGGGCGATCACGACCAGGTCGTCCAGCGTGTAGCGCCCCGTCCCGGCCAGCTCCCAGAGCTTCCGGACGACAGGTGACCGGGCGGGGTCGAGGACCACGCCCCGGGACGCCGGGTCGTTCAGGTAGCCGTTCGGGGCGATCGAGGGCCAACCGCCTTTTTCCACCTTCTCGTCCATGCCCTTCCTGACCTCCTCCGAGAGGTTGTTGATGTAGTTCCGGGCGAGGACGGCTTCGATGTCGAAGCGGAGCTTGTCGCTAGACTTCGACTGCCGGTTGAGGACGAGGCCGGTCTTGTAGAAGTGGAGTTCCTTGTCGTGGACTTCGATCAGCTTGTAGAGCTGGTCCACGTCGTAGAAGTTCCGGGTCGAGCGGTCGGTTTTCTCGAAGATGACCACCTTGATCGAGGGGTCGCCCTTGACGACCTTAATCAACTCGTTGAAGGCCTTCCGGCCTGCGGCCTTCGCGGATTCCGAGACGTTCCAGCGCCGGACGATCTCGAAGTCGTTCCTGGCCGCGTAGTTCTCGCCCCCGCGCTCCTGGACCTCGGGCGAATAGCCGTCGAGCTGCCGCTCGTCGGAGACGCGGCCGTAGAGCACCGCCTTAACGCTCATGCAGCCCTCCTGTCTGTCCGCTCTGTATCCGCTCGCGCCTGCGCGCGATCCATCTGGTCGAGGAGGATGAAGAACTGCGCGAGCCTCTCGCGTTCCTCGACGCTGAGACGGGACACTTCGCTTCCCCCACTACCTCCTTGAACTCGTTTGCCTTCGGAAGGTTCGGGGGAATTCCTCTTGGGTGACGGTTTCGCTGTTTCCGTAGCTCTCTCATTGGACATTCGTTGCTCACCTCCGGGAGCATAGCAGCAGGGTGTGTCAGGCAAGGACACGCCCGCTCGATTCTATTCTTGTCCCGACCCTGGGGGGGATCGGGCGACGGATGGGGAAGCAGGCCGTTCGGGCGTGGACGCCCGGGCGCGCGTTTCCAGGGGCAGCGGGAAGCTCAGGCCGCATCCTCGGTCTGTCCCGAGTCGGCGATATACCAGTCGAGGATCTCCAGCCGGTGGTGACCGGCCTCGCGGGCCACGATAGCTGCCGCGCCGTCGCGGTCCATGCCCTTGACCGTGACCAGGTACTTCATGCGCTCGCAAAGATACGTGCGGCGGAGATCATGGAACATCTGGTCGGTCGCGCGGCTGATCCCCGCCCCACGGAGGACGCGGTAGACGTACTGCCGCCATTGCTCGTAGGTCCGGTACTCCGGGGGGATGAGGCACGCGTCACCCTGCGCGAGGCGGCGGGCCCCTTCCAGGACCTCGGCTTGGCGGGGATTGTAGAGAAAGAGATACCGAGGATGCCCGCCCTTGGTGCCGCGCTTCACCCAGACGCGGTCGCCCTGCCAGTCGCGGCCGGGACGGAAGAGCGCCGACTCCTTGAACCGGAGCCCGACATGGCGCGCGAGGAGCATCATGGTCCGGATCCGTTCGTCGGGCACGGCCGCAAGCATTTCGGCGAAGCGCTCGTCCGGAATGACCTTGCCTGCCCGGGTGTGGCGCGGGCCGGGCTCCACGCCCAGTTCCGCATTCGTGCGGGGGACGAGGTTGGCCTTCCCGATCTTGCGCACCAGCCAGCGGAGGTGGGAGAGTTTCTCCTCGATGTCCCGGCGACCTTGGTCAGCGGCCTTCCAGGCTTCGACCACGGCCGCCACGTGCTTCTGCCTCAAGTTGTCCCACTTCTGGAGGCCGAAGCGCTCGCGGAGGGTCCGAGCGGCCCTCGCCAGGATGTATCCGCGCTTCCGCTGGGTGGCGTAGGAATTCTCGCGGTTGGCCGAGAGGATCGAGATGAGCTGGCGCTCCAGGGGGAGATTGGGGGTGTGATCCATAGAGGCTCCCTTTGTGAGACCGGGTACGAGCTATTCTTGTCCCGGCCGAGGCCGGGCGGTTGAAGGTCATCCCCCCAGCGGCCTGTGAGGTCCGCCGGGAAGGACGTCGAGCCTACGCCGCCAAGAGAGGGCCGTCCCGGGGTTCCTGAGCGAGCAAGCTCCTGACAGCCCGGATCAGCTGGGCCCGGTAGGGCTCCCGGACCCCGTGGACCTCGATCTTGCGGAGGACGTCCCTCACGCGGCGCATCGGGTCCCCGGTGATCCTGGGTGAGCGCCTCCAGGGCCTCTCCCACGGCGTACAAGCGAGCGCGACGACCATAGCGGCCTCCAGGAAAACGGCCTCACAAGAAGGCCCCGACCCACACCGGCCGGGGCACCATGGCCCGGGAGTCCTGGACTCCCGGCTCAAGGTGCCCCGAACCGGCATAGGACGGTCCGGGAGGGCGGCGCATGGTTCCGCGGGGCGACGTTCCACTCCGCGCTCGCGGTGAAAGGAGGAAAGTATTCCCAAGGATGCCGCCAGAGCGACTTCTCGATTTGGCTATGGCGACGCTGGAGAAGTCCGAAGGACTCCCCCCGGCGGCATCAGCCGCCGAGGGGGAGCGCTGGGGGGGAGGGGGGAGCGAAGTCAGAGGGGCCTGCGAAACGGCGAGCCTTTGAGTCCCAGCCGAGCCCTTGCCAGGTCCGGGTCTGCGATGCCCTCGAGCGCGAGCATGTAGCGCGCCGCGATGGGCCTCAACGCCCGGCTGGAAAGGAGCTCCGGGCTCTCGATCAGCCGCTTCGCCGACCTCCGCCAGAGTTCCCGCAACCTCCGGAGCGACCTGCCGTTTCTCATAAACCAGCTCCTCCGGTCCGAGGGAAAACCTTCGGGCCGGCCCGCACGGGCCGGGACACCCGGAGCCGGGAGCCCAGGGGCTCCCAGGTCGGGGTGTCCCGCGCCCGGCGGGTGGAGCTGGTTCCGAGAACGACAGGGTGAAAGCGGCGCCGTCAGGGACGACGCCGTGAAGAGAGTGTCAGGGGGGCGCCGAGTTCTGCGAGTTCGAAGGGGTTTTTAATACCTTCTTAAGGTGTAGACTTTCGGTGAGAATTCGGCACACTGGGTCGCCATGGCCAGGACCGAGCGCGAGAAGCGCCAGATCAAGATCGAAGACGATTCTCACAGCAAGGGGGTCCAGCGGGTCTGGCATGAGCAAGAGCGCGCCCCCCTTGCGCAAACCCAGCCGGGGAGGGAGTTCCTTAAAAAGGCGCATCCGCTGTTGACACAGGCGATCGAGGGGGAGCGCAAGGAGCTTGAAGGCGGGGTAAAGCGGGACTACGAAATCCCCTTCCTGGCCATGGCCCCGGATCGCCTGGCCCACCTCACCCTCCAGGCCATCTTCCACGAGTTCGGCCGGAGCGAGACCCTGCTCATGGGCGTCCCGGTCCTGGGACTGATCGA
>JAHFOZ010000475.1 GCA_023261405.1 Planctomycetota bacterium | reverse complement strand
CGTTCTGTGCGGCCACGGCCTCCATGACGGAAGTGTAGGCTGCCAGGAGGGCGTTCTGCGCCCTTCCGTCGGGCACGTCCAGCGTCGCGGACAGGTCCTGGATCGCCGTGGGCGAGACCAGCGCCAGCTTCGGCGGCGCCATCCCGTTGTACGTCTGGAGGACGGTGTGTTTCAGGAAGGCGTCCAGCTCGGCCCGGAAATGCTCGAGGCCCGCCATGCCCTGGAAGGACTCGTTGAAGCCGAAGAAGGCGATGAGGACGTCGGGCTTGAGGCGCGCGAGCCACGCCTCCTCGGTCTCGAAATGGCCCTCGGCGTCGGCGGTCTTCCCGTCGCAGTAGGGCTGACAGAATTTCTCCGCGCCGGGGAAGCCGAGCTGATACTTGCGCGCCGAGTGGGGCCGGAAGCTGGGCGTGTTCCCCTCGTCGCACATGTTTCGGACGATGAGCTGGTGCTCGGGGTAGCGCAGGTGCAGGGAGGTCTCAAAATGGGGGAAGTGGATCATGCGCGAGCCGAGGCCGTTGCCCATCAGGACGATGCGGGCCTTCTTGTCGACCGGGATGGGATCGGAGGACTGGGCCGGCGCCCCGCCCGCAAGCAGCAGCAAGGCCGGAACGGCCATCGCGACGAAGACTGTCAGGCGCCTGGTCATGCTAAGTCCCCCACCAACGAAACCGCGCACTTAGTATATAACCGAGCCCCCTATTGCAGTTCCGTTGAAATGAGAGGCAAGCTTGTAGCCGGCTCGTAGACAGCATGGAACGAAACCGGCTTGGTCCCCGCTACGGGCTACAAGCTGGGTACGAGCTTCGTCAAGGCAACTCCAGGTCCCGGATCTCGAAGGGGAACTCCTTCGGAAAAGTGGCGTCCACGAACTTGAAACGGAGTTCCTTCACCGCCTTGCCGCGGAGGGTGGCGAACCGGGCGTCGAACGAGCCGGCTCCCTCCTGGGTGACGATCTTCCCGTTGATGACCGAGATGGCGGATCTCCCGGCCCGTCCCGGTTCCATGGCCCCGGTGTGCTCGGTCCCATCCTCGTCGACGGCCACGAGCGATTCGCGCATCACGCGGCGTTCCACGTCTTCGGTGGAGGAGGTCCCGGGATCCCTGGCCGTGTTCTGGATCGAGATCGTCCAGGAGTTCCTTGGGCCCGTCCGCTCCAGCTTCACCCGGTAGGGTCCGGCGTCCACGGTGGCGCCGCTCTGGGGTTTCTCAAACTTGACCTCGCGCGTGTCGAGCGGGAAGACGAGCCGCGCCTTGCCGCGGAGCGTGACCTTCGTCGTTCCGGGGGCGATGGACTTCAGGGTGAAAGGGCGGCTCCGGTCGGCGCCGTCATCCAGCGCCATCATCGCGCCCATGACGAAGATCCGACCGCCCGCGTTCTGGAACACGTTGTCATTTTCGTGTCCTGCAGCGACCTCGACCGCCTTGCCCTCCTCGTCGACCGCCTTGAGGTCGATCTCCGGCTTCCCGAAGGGGGCGAGGTACCTCTCGTAGTCGGCCTCGAGGGTCAGCTTCAGGGACGAGGTGCGCGTTTTGAAGTCCGTGGCGCGCTGCAGGTCTGCGCGCGTGACCCTGACGCGGACGGGTCCGGAGTAGGCGGACGGACAGGGGACGTGCGGCTCCTTGAGGAACGTCACGGTCCCTTCCTTCCGGAGCTCGAAGGTCCGATCCCTGCTCCCGACGCAGAGGCGGTCGAGGACCTGGAACAGCGGGAGGCCCTTCGCCTCGAGCGAGACCTTCTCGGAGCGGTCGATCGCCGACGCGTCCAGGGTCACGCCCGCCTGCCGGCCGATCTCCTCGAGCAGCTTCCCCAGATCCTGCTCCTTGGCGCTGATCGTGACGAGCCGCGGGTCGCGGTAGACCTTGGCGGCCTTGATCGCCAGCTCGATCTCGCGGACCGTCGCTTCGCTGCGGATCTTCAGCTCTCCTTTGTCGCTTTCCTTGCCGGTCCTCTCGAGCGCCTTCCGGAGCGCCGCCAGCGCGGGCTCGCCGATCTTCACGAGGTCCTTCTGCGCCTGCTCGCGGACGTCGAACGCATCGTCCTCGAGCTTCTGGATGAGGTCCGTGACCCGGGCGTCGTCCTGCGGGGCCGCGGCGAGTCCCGCGAGGCACAGCAGCAGGATGGACAGGCGCATAGGAATACCTCCGGTCCTTCAGACTATACGGTGCTTCCGGAGGGATTAGTAGGGCCGCAGGGCCGGAAGGTCCGTCGGGACCCGCAGGACCCGGCCGATCGGGTAGGGCGCACCGATCGCGAGGTGGCCCATCGAGGTAGCCCCAGCGGGCCAGGCCGTCGTCGCTCTCCGCCTCGAGCAGGTAGACGGCGAGCGTCCCGAGCGGCTGGTCGGTGCGGACGAGGGCGTCTCCGGGGCGGACGGGAAGTCGGGAGGGCCCGCCGGGACGTGTCGTGACGGCGGTCTCGGTGCGCTTCATGGAGCCGACGTCGGGACTTTCGGCCGGCCCGAGCGTGGCCACATCGTGGGACTCGAGTTCCATCACCCCCTCGGATGCCGGCTGCTCGACCCGGATGTTGTGCTCCCGGAGCTTGTCCGCCACCCGGGGCAGGCCCCTGGGGATCAAGTAGGCCCACGGGCGCGTCACGGTCCGGATGGGCTGCACCTGCCGGACATGGGGCATCCGGTAGGTCCGGACCTCGCGACCCGGGATCGTCCGGGCGAGCTGAGACTCCATGTCCCAGGCCGGGATCTCGCAGGTGCCGTCAGGCGCGGGTGGCCCGTAGGCGATCCCCACCGGATCGGGCCGCGCGGCCTCCGCCTCCGCGCAGAGCCGGAGGATGTCCCCCGAGCGCTCGATCGCCTGGTCGAGGATCTCCTTCAGGATCTCCACGGTCACGACGACCCGCTCGCGGAAGGGGATGTAACTGTAAGCCTCGAGGAGGATGTCCATCCGCCCCGTGAGGCCCCGGTAGTGTGATCCGTAACGCGGGAGGTGGGGGTAGGTCGCCCACCCCTTCGAGAGGTCCCTCTCGTCCACGAAGTTCCCGTAGAAAAACGTCTTGAGCCCCGTCCGGGCGTCGAGGCGCCGGGTCACTTCGGGAAGCAACTGCGTGCGGACATACTCGCAGGGCGGCGTGGGGATGTGCGAGGTGTCGTAGGTGAGGGAAAACCCGTGGATCGAGCCATCGGTGGTGTGGCAGTCGATGGTCAAGTGCGGTTGCCAGCGTCCGTAGAGGCGCGAAAGGTTGCGCGACTCCACCGCCTCGAGCTTGACGTAGTCCCGGTTCAGGTTGATGCCTTGGCCCGTAAAGCGCGTCCCCACGCCTCCCTCGGGCCCGATCTGCCCCTCGAGGTTCTTCAGGTCCAGCGCCCGGTTCTTCACGTCGATCCGGTCGTTGCCGTCCGGGTTGTAGTCCGGGACGAAAAGGAGCGTCAGCATTTCGAAGACCCGCTCCGGGAGGTCCCGCGCGAGCATGAGGAGCGCCTCCTTGCCCTCCACCTCGCCGGCGTGGATGTTGGCCAGGACGAGCACCGTGGGCCGGCGCGCGTCGCGCTCGCCGAAGACGAGCACCGGCATCTCCTGTCCCTGGCCGCTCCGTCCCATCGACTCCACGCGGAAGACCGGCCGGCTCTTCGAAAGCTCGTCGATGAAACGAAGGACGTCCGCGTGGCGGGAGGTCTCGCGATAGCCGCTGCTCTCGGCGACGGTGAGCGGGATCATCGGCTCCGTTGGGGGGTCGCCCGGCTCTTATCATCGGAAGGGGCCGACGTGGCGAAGGTGAAGGCGAGCGCCAGGATCGTCACCGCCGCGAGGATCACCCAGAGGATCTCGTTCGTCACGATCCGCTTCCAGAGGGGGTCGTCATCCACATCCATGATCGGCCCCTAAGCGAGCTTGAGTGGATTCGCAGGAAAGTTCCTAACCACAAAGGCACCCAGACACCAGGACGCTCAAGGGTTCCCTTGGTGTCTTCGTGTCTTCGTGGTGAAATCGGTGCTCACGCATCAGGCTGGACATACTCAATCGTCCCGGCGAGGCATCTCCACGGTGCGGGTGCCGGCCGGGACGCGGAGGAGGCCCTCCTTCGGTTC
>JAHFOZ010000474.1 GCA_023261405.1 Planctomycetota bacterium | reverse complement strand
CTGATCCACGCGCTCCTCACCGAGAAGGGCCTGACCTATCCTCCCCTCATGGCCGTGGCCGGCGTCGACCCCACATGGCTGGACCGCGGCGCCCTGGACGGTAAAGGCGGCCTGGGCCGCTGCCACCCGCACCATCCGGGCCGGGGGTAGTGTGGTTCGAGTTCATCGATTCCCCGGGTTGCCCGTCTGCGGGACAACCCAGCGAATCAATGTGGGCTCACCCCATGCTCACTCCGTCTGCGCTGTCCCGGAAACGGTTTTGACAGCCCCAACGCGCCGCCGTATCATTGACCCCATGGTCACCGTCGCGCGCAAGAGACTCACGTACGAAGATTTCGAGAAGATCCCCACCGACGGCAACCGCCATGAGATCGTCGACGGCGAGTGGTTCACGACCCCGGCCCCCAATCTGGACCATCAGGGAATGGTTTCCAAGCTCGACCGCAGGCTGGGCAACCATGTGGAGGAGCACCGGCTGGGAAAGGTCTTTGTCGCCCCGACGGACGTCCTCCTGTCCAAGAACGACATCGTCGAGCCTGACCTCATCTTCGTCTCGACGAAGAACTCTTCCATACTCACGAAGAAGAACATCCAGGGGGCGCCGGACCTTGTCATCGAGGTGAGCTCGCCCTCCACGGCCGCGCTGGATCGCGGCGACAAGCTCAGGCCCTACGCCCGCTCCGGGGTGCGGGAGTACTGGATCATCGATCTTTTCGCCCGGAGCGTGGAGATCCGCGAATTCGGAAGGACAAGGCGGGTGCGCATCTACAAGGAGGGGCAGACGTTCACCTCGGCGCTCCTCCCCGGGCTCGAGCTCAGCGTCTCCGATCTCTTCAGCGCGCTCGATTGAGGCGCGCTCAATCGGGCGTTCCGCGCCTCGCGAAGCCGGCCCGGTCAATGTGGGAGGACCGATGAAAGCCTCGATCTGCGCGCTGCTGCTGGCGGCGTCGGCCTCCGCCGATGACTGGCCCAACTGGCGCGGGCCGGAGCGCGACGGCGTCAGCGCCGAGCGTGATCTGCCGACGACCTGGGGCCGCGAGTCGGCCGTCCTCTGGAAGGCGCCGCTCCCGGCGCCGGGTGGATCGACGCCCGTCGTCGTCAAGGACCAGGTCTTCCTCACGTCGCCGAGCGCCGACGGCTCGAAGCTGCTGCTCCTCTGCATCGGCACCGACGGCAGACCCCGCTGGGAGCGCGCCGTCTCGGAAGGGCTCAAGGGCGCGAAGAACGCCGCCTCGGCCTCGCCGAGCAGCGACGGGAAACACGTCTGGGCGTACTCCGGCACCGGCGACCTGGCCTGCTTCGCCATCGACGGCACGGAAGCCTGGCGCGCCAACCTGCAGGAGCGCTACGGCCGCTTCAAGCTGGGCTTCGGGATGACCACGACGCCGCTCGTGCATGCGGGCGCCGTGTACGTCCAGCTCATCCACTCGGGCGGGGCCTGGGTCGTCGCGCTCGATGCCGCGAGCGGCCGGGAGCTCTGGAAGGCGGAACGAAAGTCGGACGGCGTCGACGAATGCGAGCACTCCTACGCGTCGATCCAGTTCGGCTCGGGCGTCCTGGTCTCGCACGGCAACGACTACACGATCGGCCACGACCCGAAGGACGGCGCCGAGCTGTGGCGGCTGGGCGACCTGAACCCGAAGGAGAAATACAACAGGACCCTGCGCTTCGTGTCGTCTCCGCTGGCGACGCCCGGGCTGATCGTCGTTCCGACGGCCAAGAACGGCGCGGTGCTTGGGCTGGATCCGCGCGCGAAGGGGAAGGTCGACCGGCAGAACGCGGCGCACCAGAAGTGGCGGATCGACAGCGGGACGCCGGACGTCGCGTCCCCTCTGCTCTACGAGGGCCTGGTGTACCTGATCGGCAACAACGGAGTGCTCGCGTGTCTCGACGCCTCGACGGGCGCGGCGGTGTACAAGGAGCGGGCCGACAAGGACAACCATTTCGCCTCGCCCGCGGCGGGGGACGGGAAGATCTACCTGGCGGGCCGGGGGGGGACCGTATCGGTGGTGGCGGCCGGCCGCGTATTCAAGGTACTCGCGGTGAACGAGCTGGGCGATCCGCTGGACGCATCGCCGGCGATCAGCGGCGGGAGGATCTACCTGAGGGGCGCGGCGAATCTCTGGGCGATCGGGGCGCGCTGAGACCGGAGGCGGCCGCGGCTTGAAATGGGGGGAGGGGGGGCCTATACTGGCCGCCCATGTTTGCCGACTCCCGGCTCAAGGAATTCCTGCAGGCGGTGGCCGCCAAGACCCCCACTCCGGGGGGGGGCAGCGTTTCGGCCGCCGTCGGGGCCCTCGGGGCCGCCCTGGGGGTCATGACCGCCCGGTTCTCCGACGCGAGCGAGCCGGAGCATGTGCTGGACGGCCTCAAGGACGAACTCCTGAAAATCGTGGACGCCGACGCGGAGGCCTACGGGCAGGTGAACTCCGCCATGGCGCTTCCCAGGGCGACGGACGAGGAGAAGAAGCGCCGCAAGCAGGCGCTGCAGAACGCCCTTGGCGAGGCGGCCGAGGTGCCGCTCAAGGCGATGCTGCTCGCGGCACGCGCCCTCGGGGCGCTCTCCGAGCTCGCCCCCCGCTGCAACAGGCACCTGGCGAGCGACCTGTCGGGCGCGACGTACTTCCTCGAGGCGGCCCTCCTCGGCTGCGGTGAGAATGTCCGGATCAACGCCGCGGCCCTCGTGGACAAGGAGCGCGCCGGCCGCCTCACCCAGGAGCACGGACGCCTCGTGGCCCAGGCCGCCGGACTGCGGTCGCACATCCTCAAGGAGGTCGGGAAGCTGTACGGCGGGAAGTAGTCGCCCCGCCGTGCACGTCCTGTTGGAATGCGATTCCTCCTCGTCCTCGCGGCGCTGTGGGCCCTGGCCGCCTGCGGTGGACCCTCCCGACCCCAGGACGCCTCCGAGCAGGCCCAGGTCCCCCTCGACCCCCTCCTGTTGAAGCACTACACCAAGACCCTACGGCAATACACCGACACCCTCCTCCTGTGCAACAGCCCCCTCCCGGCCGACTGGGACAAGGCCGTCCGGCAGTTCGACGCCCTCAAACCCTTCAAGGCGTTCGACGATGATCCGAGGCTGATCGACGAGTTCCGCCGCGGGAGCGCAAACGCCCGCCAGGATCTCGGCCGCCGCGGGGTCATCCTGTCCGCCATGGCCGTCTTCGACGAGAAGTACGACAAGCGCCGCTGGGACGACGCGCGCGGCATGCTGACCGCCGCCGGGGAGCCCGGCCAGGTGCTCCTCCTCAAGACGCTTTTCGGCATGCTCCTCAACGGCCAGCGGAGCGACGTCTGGGTCCACGTGCGCTACCAGATCGTCGAGGCCGGCCCCTTCGCCCTGGAGACCGCGGGCGGCCTGGCCGAGCGGCTGGCCCAGGACTGCCCGGCGGACATGCCCATCTTCAGGGGCGACGACCTCACGCAAGTGATCCAGGTCCTGATCGGGTTCGGCGATGGAGGGCGCCCCACCCTGGACGCCCTCGCGAAACACTCCAAATCCAACGTCCGCCGCTGCGTCGCCCGCGCGATCGGCGAGGCGGCCGACGGCACCGCCGCGCCGATTCTCATCAGGCTCTTCTCCCAGGATCCGGAGTGGACCGTCCGGACCGCCGCGGCGCAGGCGGCCGAGCGGATGGCCTCCGCCCGGGATCTCGTGGGGCCGGCGCTGGTCGCCCGCATCACGAAGGAGGTCGACCGCCTCGTGCTTCGCGTGGTGTTCGTGGCCATAGGCCAGCTTCACTATGACGAGGCGGTCCCGGTCCTCGTCGCCGCCCTCGAGCATCCCAGTCGCGAGCTGGCCGAGGCGGCCATGACGGCGCTCTACCACATCACGGGCGAGAAGTTCACGCGCCGCGAGCTGTGGGACGACTGGTATTCGAGGATCTACCCCCTCTGGAAGCTCAAGAAGGACGAGGCGGTGCCGGAACTCATCAAGGTCCTCGAGACGGCGAAGCCCGACACCGCGGATTCCGCCATGCGGGCGCTCCGCGAGATCACGGGCGAGAAGTGGGTCCGCCCGGAGCAATGGATGCGGTGGCACGCCGAGCAGTACCCGCTCTGGAAGCTC
>JAHFOZ010000473.1 GCA_023261405.1 Planctomycetota bacterium | reverse complement strand
GAGCTCGCGCGCGATGAGGCTCCAGCGCCAGCCGTCGAAGACCGAATCGTGGAAGCGGAGGGCCTCGCGGTAGTTGTTCGCCGCGATCGCATCGGTGATCGCGGGCCGGACGAGCCCGTACTGCGCCCGGGCACGCGACTCGTAGGTCACGGCGACCGCCAGGAGGGCGAGGGCCGTCGCTCCCGCGAACATCCCGCGGACGGCGCGGCGGCGGCGGCGGGTGCGATCCACCTCCCCGGACTCCAGCTGCTGGCGGAGCTTGAGCGCCTCCTCGTTGTGGGGGTCGAGCTTGAGCAGGGTGCGCGCGAGGTCGAGGGCGGATGGGTCGTCCTTCGCCTCGAGGGCCCCGGCGAGGAGCTTCCGGTAGAGGGCGACGGCCTCCTTCTTGTCCCCGAGGTGGCGCTGGATCTCGGCCACGGACTCCAGCAGCTCGCGCTGGTCGCCCACCTTCTCGATGAGCCTCTTGTAGACGTCGAGCGCCTTGTCGGGCAGCCCGGCCTTCTTGTAGGCGGAGGCGAGGGCTTCGCCCTGGGCGAGGGCGTCGAGCTTGAGGTCGAGCCCGAGCATGAGGTCAAGGAGGCGTTCCTGCGCGGTGAGGTCGCGCGGCGCGTGGAGGAGGACCTTCTGGTAGCCCTTGATGGCGGCCTCGTGGTGGCCGGACTCCGCCTGGGCGCTGGCGAGCTGGCGGGCGAAGCTGGCGGCCTCGTCGTGGTCCTCGAGCGCCTCCGAGGCCTTGAGGGCGAGTTCGAGGAGCCCGGTGTTCTTCCGCTCGTGGTCGAGGCCGTAGCGGCACATCTTGAGGGCGGGCGCCCACTCCTTTCGGGCGGCGCGGGCGCGGGCGCGCTCGAAGGCCTCGGGGGCCGCGAGGGGCCGCGCGGCGCCGGAGCGCATGAGGAGGGCGGCGCAGCGGAGGAGGATGAAGTGCCCCAGCCGCGTGAGCTCCTCCACCTCTCTGAGCGTGCGCTCGCCGTCGAGGAGGGCGAAGACGCGCTTCGTGGTGCCGTCGGCGTCGGCGGGGAGGCGGCCCGGGTCGGGCACGAGGATCTCGCTGGAAGAGAGGATCGCTTTCCGGGTCTCGCCCCACTCGTCGGCGCGGCGGAGGGCCTCCATGATCACGGCGTCCACCGCGAGGCGGCCCTCGAGGTCGAGCTGGTCGACGTCGAAGGCGCGGTCGTCGGGCTCGCCCTCCTCGAAGTCGAAGGTGGCTTCGGTCCAGAGGAAGGCGTCGCAGAGGTGCTCGGACATCTGGTGCTCGAGGGCGGCCTTGAGGTCCCCCTTCGCGAGCCGGCCCTTCTTCACCAGGCCGCGGACGAGGCCGCCTTCCGAGGTCTGCCGTCCCTCCTGCGCGGGGAGGTCCTCGGGCCGGATCTTCTCCAGGGCGAGGAGGCCGTTGAGGAGCGAGGGGCCCTCGCGCGGGGCGAGCCCCACGAGCCGGAGGCCGCCCTTCTCGAACCAGAGCGCGACCGAGCGGTCCTTGTGGTGGATGCGCAGGGTCCCGGTCTGCTCGTTCATCTTCAGGTCCTGAAGAACGTTGGCGAGCGAGAGCGAGCGGACGTCTCCCTTGATCCCCACGCAGAAAGTCTATCGTATGACGGCGGCGCTTGCCAAGGGTCCGGACGGTATAATGCGCCGGGGCCGGATGGGACCCCGGGAGACCGACGCATGGACACGCATCTCGTGAACAGCCAGTTTCTCTCGAAGAGGGACGTGCGCGTCTGGTTCTTCGAGGGCGGGAACGAGTACTCGGGGGAGTGCCGCGCGGTGGCGGACAACGGGGTCCTGATGCAGGTGAAGCTGAAGCTCCCCGGGGGCTCCACCGAACAGGACGCCGCGAAGCACCTCGCGGCCGTGCGGCGCCAGCTCGCCGGGAAGAGGCTGCAGGTGGAGCTCAGCTCGACGAAGATCAAGGGCGAGGCGAAGCTCGAAGTCCGGCAGGTGGACCTCGTCTCGGAGAAGAAGAAGGTGCTGAGCGTCGTCGCGGTCTGGGCGGCGCCTCCCGACGCCAGGTTCCTCCGGACGCTCCTCGAGCCCGTCGTGGTCCGCGTTCCGAAGAAGGCATGAGCGATCCCGGCTCCGAGAAGCCTCCGCGCGAGGTCCGCCGGGCCGCGCGGGACCCCGCGCGCCGGCTCAAGCACTACGTCCTCGTCAAGCAGGTCGGGAAGGGGGGCGCGGGGGTCGTCTGGAAGGCGTGGGACAAGCGGCTCGCGCGCTGGGTGGCCATGAAGATCCTCCGGCGGGACGACCCGGAACAGCGCGCGCGCTTCCTCCGCGAGGCCCAGCTGGCGGTGCGTCTCTCCCACGTCAATCTCGTGACGGTGTACGAGGCGGGCGAGACGGAAGCAGGCTGGACGGGCGGCCCGGTGCGCCCCTACCTGGTCGAGGGGTTCGTGGAGGGCCTGCCGCTCGCGGACTCCCTCCTCCCCCTTCCGGAGACCTGCCGGGTGATGGCGGCGGTGGCGCGCGCGATGGACCACGCGCACCGGGCCGGAGTGATCCACCGCGACCTCAAGCCGCAGAACATCATGATCGCGCCGGACGGCTCGCCCTGCGTGACGGACTTCGGGCTCGCGCGTCCGGTCGAGGGCGCGGCGACGCTCTCGTCGACGGGCGCGATCCTGGGGACGCCGCCGTACATGCCCCCGGAGCAGGCGCGCGGGGAACTCGAGGCCGTGGACGCGAGAAGCGACGTGTACGCGCTGGGGGCCACGCTGTACGCGTCCGTGTGCGGGAAGCCCCCCTATGCCGGGGAGAACGCCGCGCAGGTGGTGTTCAAGGTGCTCCTGGAGAAGCCCGCGGCCCCGCGCCTCGTGAACCCCGGAATCCCGGAGGGGCTGGAGCGGATCATCCTGCGGGCCATGGAGCGCGAGAAGGAGCGGCGGTATCCCAGCGCGGCGGCGCTGGCGGAGGACCTGGAGCGCTGGCTCGTGCAGCAGGGCCAGCCGGCCTCGGAGGCCACGGTCGTCAAGAAGACGCGGCGCGCGTTCGCGCGGCGGCGGAAGACGCGCGCGGGGTTGATCGTGGCCGTCGCGGTCCTGCTGGCGATCACGGCGTTCCTCCTCCTGCGGCGTTGATTCAGCGCGGAACCAACGGAGGGAACGGAGGACCCGGGTTTGGTTGTATCGCCGGGGCGCGGGGGATAGACTCGGCTCCCCATGCCTGCTCCCGGGGCGCTCGCGACGGACGAACGCGCGGCGCTCCGGGCGGAGCTGCTTCGTCTCGCCTGGCCGGTGGTGCTCCAGAACCTCCTCTACACGGCGATGTTCTACGTGGACACGTGGATGATCGCCCGCGTGGGGGAGCCGGCGGTGGCGGCGATGGGGATGGTGGGGCCGATCGCCCACACGGTGGGATCGGTGCTCCTGGCGATCGGCGTGGGGACCGTGGCCACGACGGCGCGGGCCTGGGGCGAGCGGGACCCGCTGAAGCAGCGGGGCGAGGCGGCCACGGCGCTGGCCGCGGCGGCGCTGGTCGGGGTGCCGCTCTCGGCGGCCGGCGCCTTCCTCCTGCCCGCGATGGCGGACCTCTTCGCCCTGCCCGGGGCGCCGGAGGTCACGGAGATGGCCCGCGGTTTCCTCGCCTTCGAGGGGGCGAGCCTCGCCTTCCTGTGCATCTCGGTCGCGGCCGGCGGGATACTCCGGGCGACGGGGCGGACCGGGGTCCCGATGGCGGCGGCGTTCGCGGCCAACGGGGCGAACGTCTTCCTCAACTGGGTGTTCATCTACGGGAACCTCGGGGCGCCCGCGATGGGGGTGCGCGGGGCCGGGCTGGCGACGGCGGCGGCTACGGCCGTGCAGGCCTGCCTGACGGCGGGCTATCTCTTCACGCCGGGGTCCCCGATCCGGCTGGGCGCAGGGAGCTTCCGGGCGGTCACGCGCGAGGCGGCGGCGCGCTTCCTGCGGGTGTCGCTCCCGGCGGCGGCGGAGCCGCTCCTCATGCAGAGCGGGTTCCTGATCTACGCCAAGGCGATCACGCTGCTGGGGCAGGGGGCGGTGGCGGCCCACCGGGCGGCGATCACGGTCGAGTCGATGACGTTCATGCCGGGGACGGGATTCGCGGTGGCGGGGGCGGCGATCGT
>JAHFOZ010000054.1:4699-16435 GCA_023261405.1 Planctomycetota bacterium | reverse complement strand
CCCGCAAGATCGCCGTGAAGAAGATGAAGGACGGGCCTGCGCAGGGGGACAACTCCAACAGTCAGTACGCCGCGCTCGGCCTCCGCGCCTGTCACGACGCCGGCATCCTGCTCCCCAGGGAGGTCCTGCAGCTCGCGCGCGCGTGGTGGATCGAGTCCCAGCACCCCTCGGACGAGAAGGGCGTGGCCACGGGAGGGGACGGGCCGGCCCGCGGCTGGTGCTACTCCCGGAAGGACGTCTGCGCGAAGACCCACCGGCCCTACTCCTCAATGACCGCCGGCGCCGTGGGGGCGATGGCGATCTACGACCACCTGCTCGAGATCGACTGGAAGAAAGACACGACGGCCCGCGGCGGCCTGGCGTGGCTCGTGGCGCATTTCTCGGTGAGCGAGAAAGTCGGGCCCGTGGAGTTCGAGGACTCGCCGAAGACGGAGATCTACTACACGCTCTATGCGATCGAGCGGCTCGGGATGCTCGCGGGGATCCCGAAGATCGGGACGCACGACTGGTACGACGAGGGCGCCCGCGCGATCCTCGCCGCCCAGAAGGCCGGCGGGTCCTGGGACGACGGCGTGGACCGCTCCAACTCGACCTGGGATACCTGCTTCGCCATCCTCTTCCTCAAGAAGGCGACCCGCGCGCTGGTCGCCACGGGAGACACCAAGTGATCCGCGGGGCCGCCGCCGTCCTCCTGCTCCTGGGCGCCGCGCCGCAGGAGACATCTGATCCGAAAGGGATGGAGTTTTTCGAGAAGAGGATCCGGCCGCTCATTGCCGATCGCTGCTTCACCTGCCACAGCGCGCAAGCGGAGAAGCTGAAGGGCGGTCTTCTCCTCGACACGCGCGAGGGGGTGCTCAAGGGGGGCGACCAGGGGCCCGCGATCGTGCCTGGAAACCCCGAGAAGAGCCTCCTCATCAAGGCGGTCCGCTGGGTGGACCCGGACCTTCAGATGCCGCCCAAGAAGCGGCTCGACCCGGAGCAGGTGGCCGACCTGGAAGCGTGGGTGAAGATGGGCGCCCCCGACCCGCGCGGCGGCGTCGCCAAGCCGCCCCCGCTCAAGAAGCCCATGGGGATGAGCGTCGAGGACGGGCGGAAGCTCTGGGCCTACCGGCTCCCCGTGAAGTCCGCGCTCCCCGCGCTGCGCGACGCGGCGTGGCCGTCGGGCGACATCGACCGCTTCATCCTTGCGGGGCTCGAGGCGAAGGGGCTCAAGCCCGCCCCGGCGGCCGACCGGGCCGTGCTGGCGCGCCGCCTCTTCTACGATCTCCACGGCCTCCCGCCCTCGCCCGAGGAGGTGGACGCGTTCGTCGCGGACGCCTCTTCCGACGCCGTGGAGAAGCTGGTCGACCGGCTCCTCGCCTCGCCCCGCTTCGGCGAGCGCTGGGGGCGCCACTGGCTGGACGTGGCCCGCTTCGCGGAGTCGCTGACGCTGCGCGGCTTCATCATGAAGGACGCCTGGCGCTACCGCGACTACGTGATCGCGTCATTCAACGCCGACGTGCCGTTCGACCGCTTCGTCCGCGAGCAGGTGGCGGGCGACCTGATGGGGGACGGCACGCTCGAGGAGCGCCGCCGGCGTGCCGTGGCGGTGACTTTCCTCGTCATGGGGAACACGAACCTCGAGGAGCAGGACAAGAAGCAGCTCGAGATGGACGTCGTGGACGAGCAGCTCGAGACGGTGTGCCGCGGGATCCTGGCGCAGACGGTCACCTGCGCCCGCTGCCACGACCACAAGTTCGACCCGATCCCCACGCGCGACTACTACGCGCTCGCGGGCATCTTCAAGAACTCGCGGACCCTCGAGCACTCGAACGTGTCGAAGTGGCTGGAGGTCCCGCTCCCGGCGGAGCCCGAGCGCGAGGCGGAGGCGAAGAAGCACGACGATAGGATCGCGGCGCTGCAGGCCCGCATCAAGGCGGAGAAGGGGAAGGCGCCGACGCTGGCCGAGACCCCTGCCGGGAAGACGAAAGGGGCTCTGGCCGTCGCGGACGTCCCCGGCGTCGTGGTGGATTCCGCAAAGGCCGAGAAGGTGGGCGACTGGATGCAGTCAACCTACTCCGGGGTCTACATCGGCGACGGCTACCTGCACGACAAGAACGAGGGGAAGGGGGAGAAGAGCCTGACCTTCCATCCGGAGCTCGTCGCCGGCCGCTACGAGGTCCGCCTCGCCTACTCGCCCGGGACCAGCCGCTCGAAGGAGGTCCCCGTGACCATCCTGAGCGCCGACGGCGAGAAGGACGTCACGGTCAACGAGCAGGAGAACCCGCCCATCGAGGGGCGCTTCGTCTCGCTCGGGCAGCACCGCTTCGAGAACAACCAGGGCTACGTGATCGTCTCGAACGAGGGGACCAGGGGCCACGTCACGGCGGACGCGATGGTGTTCATCCCCGTGGAGAAGCTGGAGACCGCGAAGTCCTCCGCGGCGACGGCGAAGGCCACGGAGACCGCCCCGGTGCGCGAGCTCGAGGCGGAGCTGAAGAAGCTCCAGGAGTCCGGCGCGAAGCGCGAGACGGTCATGGCGGTCCGCGAGGAGAAGGCGATCGCCGACCTCAAGATCCACCACCGCGGCAGCGTCCACACCCTCGGAGACCCGGCCCCGCGCGGGGTTCTCCAGGTGGCTCTGCACGGGGAGGCGCCGCGGATGCCCGCCGGTCAGAGCGGCCGGAAGGAGCTGGCCGACTGGCTGGCCTCGCGCGACAACCCGCTCACGGCGCGGGTCTTCGTGAACCGCGCGTGGCACTGGCTCTTCGGCGCGGGGATCGTCCGCACGACGGACAACTTCGGGACCACCGGCGAGAAGCCCTCGAACCCGGAGTTGCTGGATCATCTCGCGGTCCGCTTCGTCGAGGACGGCTGGTCCGTGAAGAAGCTGGTGCGCACGATCGTGACCTCGAGCGTCTACCGCATGGCTTCGGGAGTCGCTTCGGAAGCCGACCCGGAGAACCGGCTCCTGGGCCGGGCGAACCGGCGCCGGATGGACGCCGAGGGGATCCGCGATGCGATGCTCGTCCTGTCCGGAAGGTTGAAGCTGGAGGCCGGCGGGCCGACCTTCCCGGCGTCGCTGAGCGCGGATTACAGCTACCGCCACGCGGGCCTCGAGCGGGGCGTGTACGTTCCGGTCTTCCGGAACGCGCTCCCGGAGCTCTTCGAGGTCTTCGACTTCGCCGACACGAGCGTGCCCACGGGGCGGCGGGAGTCGAGCACGGTGGCCCCGCAGGCGCTCTACCTGATGAACAACGCGTTCGTCCTCGAGCAGGCGGGGCACGCGGCGACGCGTCTCCTTTCGGAGTCCCACAAGGACGACCGGGCGCGCGCCGCAAGGGCGTACCGCCTCGCGCTCGGACGCCTTCCCACCGAGGGTGAAACGGCGCTGCTGCTGCGCCACGTTTCCGGCGCCAAGGATGCGAAGGCTGCCTGGGGGGCGGTCTTCCACGCGCTCATCGCCTCCGTTGATTTCCGCTACGTGAATTAGGAGCCCGCGACCATGTGCGACAAGGACAGGCTCACTCGCCGCCAGCTCCTCCGGGGCGCGGCGTGCGGCTTCGGCTCGCTCGCCTTCGCGGGCCTGGCGGGCGCGTCGGAGGATCCGCTGGCGCCGAAGCGGCCGCACTTCGCGCCGCGCGCGAAGCGGGTCATCTTTCTTTTCATGCAGGGCGGCGTGAGCCACGTGGACTCCTATGACCACAAGCCAAGGCTTGAGAAGGACGACGGAAAGATGATGAGCTTCGACGACGCGCGCACCGTGGCGAACACGGGCGCGAAGAACTCGTCGCAGCGGATCATGAAGTCTCCGTGGACCTTTGCGAGGCACGGAAGGTCCGGCCACTGGGGCTCGTCGCTCTTCCCGGAAATCAACCGGCAGATGGACGATCTCACGTTCATCCACTCGATGCACACCGAGGGCGTGGCCCACGGCCCGGCGACGCTCTTTCTTCACTGCGGTTCGACCAACCTGATCCGGCCGTCGATGGGGTCATGGCTGGTCTATGGTCTCGGGACGGAAAATGCGAACCTCCCGGGCTTCGTGTCGATCGCGCCCTCCTCCGGGAACGGCGGGGCGCGGAACTACGGAAACGCGTTCCTGCCGCCGGTCTATCAGGGCACGGGGCTCGGCCGCGCGGGCGGGCCGGCGTCGGAGGCGACGATACGGAACCTGAAGGGGCCGGACGGTTCGGAGGAGCGCTTCGATCTCCTCCGGGAGCTGAACGGGGAACAACTCCGCGTGCGGCCGGGCGACTCGGAGTATGAGGCGGTGGTGAACTCGTACGAGCTGGCGTGGCGGATGCAGAAGAACGCGCCGGACGTGCTTGACCTCTCGAAGGAGTCGAAGGCCACGCTTGACCTCTACGGCATCGGGCGGAAGCCCACGGACGACTACGGCCGTCAGTGCCTCCTGGCGCGGCGGCTTTGCGAGTCGGGCGTGCGCTTCGTGCAGGTAACCTACGGCGACAACAGCGCGAACCCCGCGTGGGACCAGCACAGCAACCTGCCCAAGCACGGCGACCACGCGCGGGCGGTGGACCGGCCGGTGGCGGGCCTCCTGATGGACCTCAAGCAGCGCGGGCTGCTCGAGGACACGGTCGTGTGGTGGGGCGGCGAGTTCGGCCGGACGCCCTATGCGGAGAAGAACGGCACGGGCCGCGACCACAACCCGGGCGGCTTCACAGTCTGGCTGGCCGGCGGTGGCCTCAAGCCCGGCTTTGCCCACGGCGAGACGGATGAGTTCGGCCACAAGGCCGTGTCGGACCGCGTCCACATGCACGACCTGCACGCGACGATTCTTCACCAGTTGGGCCTCGACCACGAGCGCCTCACGTACACCTACGCCGGCCGCCCCTTCCGCCTCACGGATGTCCATGGACAGGTCGTGCGAGAAATCCTGGCGTAGTTCTCTACTTCTTCTCGAACTCCGCGCGGTGGAGGTCCCACCAGGACTTCCAGTGCGCGCGGGCCTCGTCGGCGGGAACGATCTCCACGCGGCCGTCGCGCCAGAGGTGGGTCGCTTCGGGGCCTCGGACCGTCGTGCCGCAAAGCTGCTCGAGGACCTCGACGAAATCGTAGTCGGGGAGGAACCAGGCCCAGCGCTCGTTGCCGGAGGCCGGCGCGGCGAGGGCGAGGCCGAACGCTTCCTTCATGCGGCGCCGCGTCTCCTCCCAGGGAAGATTGACGCTATCGTGAGGGTGGAAGGGGCGGCGCAGCGCCGGGTCGGGGTAATGTTCCCGGTTCACGATGAGATCCAGCGCGCCGAACACGTACTGCGGCCAGCGGGTGTCGAGCTGACGGGCGAGGATCGGGAGCGCGCGCCGCTCGCCCAGGTAGGCGAGGCCGCGGGCGGCGTAGGGCGAGCCTTCCGCGAGGAGCTCGAGGAGGAGCTCGCGGCATTCGGTCCCACCCAGGCGGCCCGCGAGCGGATGGAGCGTCCAGTCATTCCGGCTCGAGGTTCTGAGGAGGCGCGCCACGAACGGCGCATCCACGGAGCGAGCCGTCTTCGCGAGCGTCGAGAGCGCAGGGCCGTGGGCGTCGCCGGGAATGCCCCGGAGGAGGATCATCGAGCGGCTGCGGGCGCGATCGGGATCGATCTTCTCCAGCGCCCCGAGGATGGACCAGAGCTCGTGGCCCGCCCCGGGCACCGCCGCCTGGTCCAGGAAGTCCAGCGACTCGCGGTCACGCCACTGTCCGAGCGCCCGGAGCGCATCCGCGCGCAACTCACGGTTCGGGTGGTCGACGTAGAAACGCATGATCGGAATCTGGTCCCTCCGGTCCTTCCACCGGAGGTACCGGAGGATCTGGTCGACGTGGGTTTCCTGCAGTTCCCCTTCGAGGAGCGGCAGGAGCTCCGCCGAGAAATCGCGCTCGGGATAATACTTCAGGTCGGTCCAGACGCCGTCGCCGAAGCAGGCCTCCCCTTCGGTCCGGAAGGCCTCGAGGATGAACGGAAGGGCGGCTTCGTCGCCCAGCCGGGCCAGCATGCGCGCGGTCGTGAGACGGCCTCCCGGCTTCCCGTTCCGGAGCCGCTCGAGGAGGAGCGGACGCGCGCGGGCCTCGCCCCAGAGGCGGCCCAGCGCTTCGCCGGCGTCCCCCTCGAGCCGGGCGAACTCCAGCAGCCGGTCGGTGGCCTCGGGGACCTTGAGCGAGCGCAGGTGGGCGGCGGCGAGGATTCGGAGGGGATGCGCGTCGTCCGCCATCCAGCGCCGGCAGAGCGCGAGGAACGGTTCGGAACGGCGGTCGGCCTCCCAGAAGGCCTTCTCCAGCTTCTCCGCGGGCGCGCCCTTCTCCAGGATCTCCATCGCCCGAGCCGGGGTGAGGTCCGGCGGCTTCGGCTCTTCCCGGAAGAAGTAGTCGTCGGCGAGCGCCGCGAGATATTGAGGCGCGTACTCCCGGCGCTCGGACAGGAGGTGAAGGCGTTCGTGGACCCGGGGGGGCGCGCCCGACTTGAGCTCCGTCTCCAGGGCCGAGCCGAACCAGGAGTTCTTCAAGCCGATCGGGTGTATGAGATCGAGCATGGCCGGCTCGTCGGGCGCCAGGAGCGCCTGGGCCAGGCGTCCGGGGAGGCTCGACCGGTCGGGTCCCTCGTCGCGGAGGCCGAACCAGGCGTGCTCGTACTGGAGCGTGCCGTCCCGGACGAGTTCCCAGAGACGCTCGCCGGCGTCGATCTTGCGCAGCGCCATCAGGTGCAGCGCCGCCGTCTTCAGGGCGTCCTGCATCGGTTCCGTCTCGCAGGGCTTTCGGGAGACGATCCCGAGGAGCTCGTCCGTCGCCTCCACCTCGGGGTATCGGGTCAGCGCATCGAGGGCCGCGAGCGCGGACGGCCACTCCTTCCGCGCGAGGCCGCGCAGCGCGGGGCCGGCCGGTGGCCAGGGAGCGCGTGCGAACGCCTTCGCCGCGGCGAGCCGTCTCCAGCGGTCGGCGGCATCGATCTCCTTGAGGGCCTCGGGTCTCGCGGCTTCGTCGCCCAGCGCGGCACGCACGATCCGCGCAAGCGCCGCGAATGCCGGCTCGCGGCTCGACGAGAGGCGGCCCAGGCGGTCGGCGTGTTCCGGACCGGCCGACAGGACGAGCGCGACCGCGGTACCCTCGAGCTCGACGTCGCCGGGCGTCCCGGCGTCCCAGGCGAGGAGCGCGTCCAGGACTCGCGAGACGCGGAGGGGATGGAGCGCTTCGACCCTGATCCGGGCTAGGGCGTGGCGCTTGAGGGCGCCGAGGCCTTCCCGGAGCGCCTTCGCCTCGAGGAACTCCATCCGCGCGCCGGACCCTGCGATCGCGTCGTAGGCCGAGGGGGCGAGCGTGACGTCGCCGCCGGCGAGGTCGAGCGCGGCGCCGGGCCGCGCCTCCTCCACCCAGGGCGGCACGAAGGGCTCCCACTCGAGGCGGGCGGCGAGCTCCCGGGCGTAGGGATTCTTCGAGGCCTTGAGCGCCGGCAGCGCCGCCGGGCCGAGCTGTCGGAGCTTCGCGACCGCGCGGTCCCTCACCTCGGGGCTGTCGTCCTCCAGGTCGCGGACCAGGGGCTCCGCCTGAAGGGCGGCCATGAAAAGCAGAACGAGCATCCATCTCTATAGACGCCTTTGCGGCTTTCGGGCATGCCCGATTCCGGGAGCCGCATACTTTGTATGATAGGGGAGATGCACGCGCTCATCATGGTTGCGGCGCTTTTCCCGCAAGACCGGGAGGGCTTGGAGTTCTTCGAGCAGAAGATCCGTCCCGTCCTCGTCGAGCGCTGCTACGGGTGCCACAGCGCCCGCGCGGAGAAGGTCAAGAGCGGGTTCCTCCTCGACACGCGCGAGGGTCTCCTCAGCGGAGGCGACCGCGGCCCCGCGATCGTCCCGGGCTCGCCGGAGAAGAGCCTCCTCGTCCAGGCCGTCCGCCACGCCGGCGAGGACCTCAGGATGCCGCCCAAGAAAAAGCTTGCCCCTCAGGAGATCGCCGACCTCGAGGCCTGGATCCGCCGCGGCGCGCCCGATCCGCGCAGCGGCGCCGCAGGGCCCAAGCGCTCCGACCCCGCCACCTTCTGGTCCTTCCAGCCGCTCCGTCGCCCCGAGCCGCCGCCGGTCCGCGACGAGGCCGCCTGCCGCACGCCCATCGACCGCTTCCTCCAGGCGAAGCTCGAGGAGAAGGGGCTCCGCCCCGCGCCCGAGGCCGACCGCCTCACGCTCCTCCGCCGCGTCACGTTCGACCTCACCGGGCTCCCCCCGACGCCGGAAGAGATAGAAGGTTTCGCCGCGGACGGGGACCTCGCGAAGCTCGTGGACCGGCTCCTCGATTCGCCCCGCTACGGCGAGCGCTGGGGACGCCACTGGCTCGACGTGGTCCACTACGCGGACACCCACGGGTACGACAAGGACAAGCGGCGGCCGAACGCCTGGCCCTACCGGGACCGGGTCATCCGCGCGCTCAACGGCGATCTGCCCTGGGCGCGCTTCGTCCGCGAGCAGCTCGCGGGCGACGTCCTCTTCCCGGGCGACCCGGACGCGCTCGCGGCCACCGGCTTCCTCGCGGCGGGCCCCTGGGATTTCGTGGGGCACATGGAGGTCAAGGAGGGAACGTCCGACAAGGAGCAGGTCCGCCTCCTCGACCGCGACGACATGGTCGCGAGCGCCGCCTCCAGCTTCCTCAGCCTCACCGTCCACTGCGCCCGCTGCCACGACCACAAGTTCGATCCCATCCCGCAGCGCGACTACTACGCCCTCCAGGCGGTCTTCGCCGGAGTGGACCGCGGCGACCGCCCGTGGCGCGAGAAGCCCGAGGCCACGGCGAAGCGGCAGGCGCTCGAAGCCGCGAAGAAGGCGGCGGCGGCGCGGCTCGCGGAACTCGACACGAAGAAGACCCCCGAACTGCGCCGTCTCGACGAGGAACTTAAGAAGCTCCGCGCCGAGCAGGCCGCCGCGAAGAGCCCCACGAACGGCTGGCACAGCGCCATCTCCGCCACGCCCGACGTTACGAAGTGGGTGCAGGTGGACCTCGGGGAGAGCCTCCCGATCGAGACCGTCCGCCTCGTCCCCGCGCGGCCCACCGACTTCCAGGACTCGCCGGGCTTCGGCTTCCCGCTGCGCTTCCGGGTGGAGGTCTCCGACGACCCCGCCTTCGCCGCGCGCGAGACGCTGGCCGACCACTCGGCGACGGACTTCCCGAATCCCGGGAACACCCCCTTCGTCGTAGCGGGGAAAATGGCCCGCTACGTCCGCGTGACGGCGCTCCGGCTCTGGATGCGGAACAACGACTGGGTCTTCGCGCTCGCTGAAGTGCAGGCGGAGTCGGGCGGGCGCAACCTCGCCGCGGGCGCCGCGGTGAGCTCGCTCGACTCGATCGAGGCGGGCCGCTGGAGCCGCCGCCACCTGGTGGATGGCTTCGACAGCCGGAAGAAGATCGCAGGCGGCGAGGGGCTCGAGAAGGCGGAGGCCGCGCGGAAGGCGCTCTACGAATCGCTCGTGGACGCCGAGACCCGCGCCTCGCACGAGAAGGCCGCATCCGAAGCCGCGGCGGTCGAGAAGGAGCTGAAGGCGCTGCCCGCGCCCGATCTCGTCTACGCCGCGGTGCCGCGCGCGCCGAGGACTATCCACGTCCTGGCCCGCGGCAACGTCACGGCACCCCGGGAGGCCGCTGCGCCGGGCGGGCTCTCGGTAGTCCGCGGGGCCGAGTTCCGCCTCGACGATCCCGGCGCCGAGGGCCGTCGCCGCGCGGCGTTCGCCGAGTGGGTGGTCCACCCGGGGAACGCGCTCGCGTGGCGATCCATCGTGAACCGCGTCTGGCATCACCACTTCGGGAAGGGCCTCGTGGACACGCCGAACGACTTCGGCTGGAACGGCGGCCGGCCCTCACATCCCGAGCTGCTCGACTGGCTCGCGGTCGAATTCCGCGACGGCGGCGGCTCGCTCAAGAAGCTCCACCGCCTGATTCTCGCGAGCGCGGCGTACCGGAGGTCCTCGCGGACGGATCCGGAGGCGGCGAAGATCGACGGAGACAACCGTCTCCTCTGGCGGATGAACCGTCGGCGGCTGGACGCGGAGTCGGTCCGCGACGCGATCCTCCAGGCGAGCGGGGCGCTGGACCTGAAGATGGGCGGGCCCGGGTTCGACCTCTTCGGCTTCAAGGACGACCACTCGCCCCACTACGACTACTCGACGTTCGACCCCGCGGCGCGGCCGGAGACGTGGCGGCGCACGGTCTACCGCTTCACCGTGAGGAGCGTCCCGAACCCGTTCCTCGAGTCGCTCGACGCGGCCGACCCCAGCCTGAGCGTCCCGGCGCGGCACGCGACGAACACGGCGCTGCAGGCGCTGGCGATGCTGAACGATCCGTTCGTGGTGACGGAGTCGGAGCGGATGGCGGCTCGGCTGGCGAAGGAGGGGGGCGAGCCGGCGGACCGCGCGGTGCGGCTCCTCCTGGGAAGGCCGGCGCGGCCGGACGAGCGGGAGGCGCTCGCGGCGCACGCCGCGCGTCGCGGCTGGGCGGACGCCTGCCGGGTGTTGCTCAACGCGAACGAGTTCGCCTTCGTGGATTGAGGTCAGGATGGACCGGCGCGAATTCCTGTGGAAGAGCGGCGGGGGCCTGGGCGGGGTCGCGCACGCGTGGCTCCTCTCGGAGGAGGCGCGCGGCGCGCAGGCGCCGCCGGCACGGGCCAAGCGCGTGGTGCAGCTCTTCATGTCGGGCGCGGCCAGCCAGTGCGACACGTTTGATTACAAGCCCGAGCTCATCCGGCGCCACGGGGAGAAGTTCGATCCGGGCGGGGACAAGTTCGAGCCCTTCCAGAGCGCCCCCGGGGCCTGCTTCAAGAGTCCGTGGGACTGGAAGCCACGCGGCGCCTGCGGGAAGTGGATGAGCGACCTCGTGCCGCGGCTGGGCGCCTGCGCGGACGACATGACCTTCGTGCATTCGGTGGTCGCGAAGTCGAACGTCCATGGCCCGGCGACCTTCATGCAGAACACGGGGTTCATCCTGC
Source organism: Planctomycetota bacterium (assembly GCA_023261405.1). Classification (GTDB taxonomy): domain Bacteria; phylum Planctomycetota; class MHYJ01; order MHYJ01; family JACPRB01; genus JACQFK01. The sequence continues at coordinate 5,502 of JAHFOZ010000054.1, read as the reverse complement.
CGGGATTCCCGGGGATGGGGGCCTGGCTGAGTTACGGTCTGGGTCGGATGAGCCGGGAGCTTCCGGCGTTCGTCGTGCTGCCCGACTCGCGAGGGTTCGGGCCGAACGGGCCGGGGAATTGGAGCGCGGGCTTCCTCCCCGCGGTGCACCAGGGGACGATGATCCGTCCGGGCGCGGAGAACCCGATCCACGACCTGCGGCCGCCGGCAGGCCGCGCGGTCTCGCCGGAAGGTCTCGATCTCCTCGACCGCCTCAATCGCGGCCACCTCGCCGGTCGGGAGGGGGACACGCAGCTCGAGGCGCGGATCTCCTCGTACGAGATGGCGGCTCGGCTGCAGCTGAGCGCGCCCGAGGTCCTCGATCTTTCGACGGAGACGGAGGAGACGAAGCGCCTCTACGGGCTGCACCAGACGGTCACCGCGGATTTCGGGAGGAACTGCCTGATCGCGCGGCGGCTCCTCGAGCGCGGCGTTCGCTTCGTCCAGGTCTGGAGCGGCGCCGACAACGGTTTCCCGCGCCGGAACTGGGACTCGCACGAGGACATCAAGAAGGATCACGGAGAGATGGGGGCGAGCATGGACGGGCCGGCCGCGGCCCTGATCCAGGACCTGAAGCGCCGCGGGATGCTCGAGGAGACGATCGTGCACTGGACGACCGAGTTCGGCCGGCTACCCTGCAGCCAGGGGAACGGCGGCCGCGACCACAACCCCTACGGGTTCACCTCTTGGTTCGCGGGCGGCGGCTTCAGAGGCGGCACGAGTTTCGGAGAGACGGACGAGTGGTCGTTCCGCGCGGTGAAGGAC